>NZ_VFTQ01000011.1:0-183306 GCF_006439475.1 Mesorhizobium sp. B2-8-9
CGGACCGCCCGAGCAACCCTCGGACGCGCAGTGTAGGGTGAGCCACCTCACCGGCAGAAGCGGACATACGGTCTTACACTTGACCGCAACCTTCGTGAGCAGATGCTGATCGAGAGTAAGACCGTATGTCCGCTTCTGCCGGTGAGGTGGCTCGCCCTACACTGCGCGTCCGAGGGTTGCTCGGGCGGTCCGAGCCGATCCTCATCACAGTAGGACGAGCCGTGGCAGATTATAGGGGAGCAAGATTATAGGGAAGCATTTGTCGGACTCGATGTCAGGTGGACCTTCGCCGACTTCCACTCGGGTATTAGAACGGCCGCCGGCAGCGGCTTCAAGGCGGCCCGCTCGATCTCCTCGAACAGTTCGCGGCGGCTTTGGCCGACATGGCGCATCGGCCGATTGTTCAGATTCTCTAGCAGTTAGGCGATCGCCGCGTTGAGCTCGGCGTTCGAGAAGAAGGATCAACGACGCCGCGACCGCGGGCGGACACCAGAACTCTCCGGGCCTGACAAAATGCGCCACAGCTGCTTCGCCGGAACGTCGGCACGCAGCTTTGTCAGAGCGCGCCGCGCTGCAACGGCTGCAGCGTTAATCGTTGAATCTTAAACTAAAGCTTAGCGAATCTTTGCAACCGCAGGCCGCCGACAGTGATAACTTCACCGCCAAATCTGAGGTCCGGGAGCGATAAGGAGCTGATGCTTTTTACGCTCGGACCACCGCATAGCATGCAATAAAGGTCAGGGCCAATGACAAGAAGAGCGCTCATCATGGTTGAAGGCCATAGGAGTATGGGTCTGCTATTCGTCCAAGCGGCCCAGCGTCTTGGTCTTCATCCAATTACCCTGTCGGCTGATCCAGCTCCGTACGGCTACCTTGCAGCAGAAAGCGTTGATACAATCCCTGTCGATACAGCCAATCTCGATGCGCTGATCCACGTATGTTCCCGGCTGCGTGCGACCTATAAGATTGCAGGCATTACGGGCGCCGAGGAAGAGATTTATGCGATGGTTGGCAAGCTCTGCCGGCACTTCGACCTACCGGGCCCGGACCCCGAATCGGTTGAACGATGCTGTGATAAATTCCTTCAACGTCAGCTCCTCGCTGAGGCTGGCGTGGCAATGCCTGCTTATCGCTTGGCAATGAACACCGCGGATGCAGAAATCGCTGCCGCCGAAATTGGCCTCCCAGTGATTCTCAAACCGGCCGTAGGCACCGGCAGCAGCGGTGTCCGATTGTGCCGCAATGTGGACGAAGTAGCCGAACATACCACCTATCTGTTGGGCGGTAAGTACACATGGCGGTCTTCCCCGAGAATACTCGTGGAAGAATTCGCACAAGGACCTTATTATGCCACCCATATTATGGGAAATGAGGTTATTGGGATTGAGGCTGCTGACTTCGACCGTCCACCCCATTTTGTCTTTCGTGAGGGCATCTATCCGGCACCGCTTACTGGTCACGAGCAGAAACGCATGGCCGATGTATCGCTGAGCTGTTTGCGCGCTCTCGGCCTTGGCTGGGGGCCAAGCTTCGTTGAACTCCGGTGGACGAAGGTTGGTCCAGTCGTCATTGAAGTCAATCCGCGCCTTGGTGGCGGTCCTCAACACATCCAGCTGGCTGACGGTGTCGATCTCATTACGGAGCACATCAAGCTTGTCATCGGCAATGAATGGAATTTGCGCAAAACGCACTCAAACGTTGCGGGCTGGCGGAACCTACTTCCCGACCGCGATGGCACCCTCGATTGGATCGACAACGGCAGTCAGGCCGCTGCTGTACCAGGTGTCGCTGAGGTCAAATTCTATGTTGAACCCAACAAGCCGATCGTCAGGAAAGGTGATTACCGAGACTCTCTCGGATCTGTCATGGCCGTTTCGCCCAACCTTGCTCAGACCCAGGCAATACTTCAGCGTGCCGTCGACTTAGTTAGCTGGTCGATCACACCATTTCCGAGTGTGAATGAACAGGAACAGCCTGCAGCCCCTTACTCCTAGCGCAGTTAGGTAGCGCGGAGCGGATGGAGTGTGAATCGTCCGGGCTCTTTTTTCCAGGCCTTGCAGATGATCGATATGCACCGGAACAAAGCTGTTGTCGCACTTGCCGCCAAGATGGCGCATGTCTGGGTTGTCCTGACCAAGCGCTCTTCGAACGCAGGGACCCCTGCTTTCGTCTGACGCTCCGGCTCCATTGCAATTCTCGGGAATGATGACGAAACAGTGGCGCTGACGCTATTGTGGCAGGAGTATCGCGCCGTCCATCCCGACGGCTACGGCTACACCTGGTTCTGCGAGCACTTCGCCGCTTTCGAACGCCGGACGAGCGCGACATTCAGCAATCGGCATGCGGCGGGCGCGGTGATGCAGACGGGCTATTCCGGGCACACGGTCCCGGTGATCGATCCGGCGACCGGCGTCATTTACCGGCGCAGATTTTTGTCGCGGTGCTGGGCGCATCCAATCTGACCTTCGCCTTTGGGAGCCTCATTCAAAAGCTGCCGGACGGGATCGAGGGCCAGCTACAAGCGACCCCAGCCCGCGTGTCGGACAGGCTCCTAGGCCATGCCCTGCTGTGCAGCATCACCACCGAGGAATCGACTAATTCCGTCGTGTAACAGATCTTGCATGAAAAACTCACAAGTCTTCGCGATCGCAGGTATCTGACTGTGGTAGATTAAGCCGGGGTACAGCAAAAAGCTGTGATGTTGCTTTTACGCCTCAGACGCCCAACAGCACACAACATCGGAGTTAACAGCCATGGCGAGAAGAGCGCTCATCCTGATTGAAGGCTCAAGGAGCAATGGTCCGTTATATATCCAGGCGGCCCAGCGTCTAGGTCTTCATCCAGTTACCCTTTCAGCCGATCCAGACCGGTATAACTATCTTGCGGTGGAAAACGTTGAGGCAATCCGGGTCAATACAGACGATCTCGATGCGCTGATCCGCGAATGTTCCTGGTTGCATGCAACGTACGGCATTGCTGGCATTACTGGGTTTGCGGGTGACGACGAGTCGGTCTATGCGACAGTTGGCAAGCTCTGCCGGCATTTCAATCTACCAGGACCGAACCCCGCATCGATTGAACGATGCTGCGACAAATTCACTCAACGTCAGCTCCTTGCGGAGGCTGGGGTTCCGATACCTGCATATCGCCTCGCAGCGAATGCGGCGGAGGTTGAAAGCTGCGCTGCGGAGCTCGGCCTGCCGGTAGTTCTGAAGCCTACGGTAGGCAGCGGCAGCATCGGTGTCCGATTGGGCCGTACCGTCGAAGAGGTGGCTCAATATACAGCCTTTCTGTTGGGCGGGAAGCACGTATTGCAGTCTTCGTCGAGGATACTGGTCGAAGAATTCGCACAAGGCCCCCATTATATTGTTCATATAATGGGAAATGAGGTGTTTGGGATTGAGGCCGCTGATTTCGACCGCCCACCGCATTTCGTCTTCCGTGAAGGCATCTTTCCAGCACCGCTTGCTGATGAGGAGCATGAGCGTATCGCCAACGTTTCGCTGAGTTGTTTGCCAGCTCTCGACCTTGGCTGGGGACCAACGTGCGTTGAACTCCGGTGGACCAAGCGGGGCCCGGTCGTCATTGAAGTCAATCCGCGTCTTGGTGGCGGTCCTGATGCGGTTCAGCTGGCCTACGGCGTCGATCTCATCGCCGAGCACATCAAGCTTGTCATTGGTAAGGAATGGGATTTGCGCAGAAGGCAGTCTCACATTGCTGCCTGGCGGTGCCTGCTTCCTGATCGCGATGGCATCCTCGATTGGATTGATGGCGACAGTCTGGCGGCTGCTGTACCAGGTGTCGCCGCGGTCAAATTGTATGTTGAACCCAAGACGCCGATTGTCAGGCAAGGTGATTACCGAGACTCGCTAGGATGGGTCATAGCTGTTTCCCCGCGCCTTGCTGAGACCGAGATCGCCCTTCAGCGTGCTGTCGATTTAATCAATTGGTCGATCACACCGTTTCCACCAGTTGGGGACTAGTAATAATCTTCAGTTCGTTCTTCTGGGCCGGAAGCGAAGGTGCGGCAGATAGGAGATAATGAAAGCTTTATCGCAGTAGGGGAGAAGTATTTTCTGATTTTACCAAGTCCTGACACGGAATCCAGGATCGGGGAGAGCAGCAAGGGACTTCAGCGCCTAGTTGTGCCCGCCACAAGTCTGGCCGCTAAGCAGCGACGAAGAGCTTCGCGTGAGATTTGGACCTGCAATGAGCGGTGCTTCTGAAATATGAGCCCGTACATCAAAGCCGCGGCCCGTACACTTTGGCCAGGGTTAGGAAATTCGTTGCGATTAACGGAAGGCGAAGCGCTGATGCCGCCACGCGCGCACTTTCGGTAGCTGTGAGCAAGTAGTTGTCGAGACTGGACGGCCTTGTTGGCCGGCCTTTCGGCGTTGATGTCATTGAGGAAGCGAATGAACTACTGGTGGCGGTGCCGCTGCATGTTGCGGCCGCGCCGTCGAGCAAGTTGGTCACGGCAAAGAGAGCGGTGGTGCCGTGCTACTTCTAGTCATGCGCCATGGTGCCCCCGCCTCCCAGCTTCATGGACAGGCCAGGCTGGGGCTTCGGTCCGGCGCCTGGATCTGCAAAATTTCATCAGACGGCGGACCGACGTAAAGCCCGAGACATCGCGCCGTTTGTCGACAAATGTCGGATCGTTGGAGAGCTTGAACTGCCGCGAGCGGTGTGGCTGAAGACCATACGCCTTCCCGATGCGCTGGCTGGCGCTGGCGCTGATGTCGGCTACCTTCGCCATCATGGCGGCCGTCCAGCGCGTCGTCTCGGCGGGCGGGTCTTCGAGCGTGAGCGCAACAACGCGTTCGGCGACATCCGGGCCGAGCGGGGGGTGCGCGAGGGCCGCTTCTTGTGCGCAGCAGTTTTTCAAAGCCTTCCTCTGCGAAGCGCTCGCTGTCAACCGCCAGACGTTTTGGACTTGCCGGTCCGCCGCATGATTTCGACGGTGCCAACACCATCGGCGCTCAACAGCACGGTCTCGGCACGCCAGACATTCTTCTGCGGACTGTTGCGGTCGATGACCAGGGCGGTCAGCCGCCGATGATCAGAAGGCGAGACGGCTAGAGATATTCTACCGCGCATGATGCACAGGCAGCAGGTAATTCTACCCCAGAACTCTTATGTCAGGCGGAGACCATTAGGTGCCTTCAGCAATACCAGCGTGCATTAACCGCGCCTATCAGTGAATCTTAAAAAACGACAGCATCCCGAAACAAGGGAGTTCATAGAAATCTAAACCAAGGAGCGCGCATTCAAAGGTTATGGCTCAAACTTTGTTAAGCTTCCGTAAACTATAAAGTGCCAGCCCAGAGAGGAATCTTCCGATGTACACCCTCGAAACGTCCCACCTCATCCTAAGGTGTCCGTCGCATTGCGACGAGATTCTTCTGCATGGACTGCATAGCGATCCGTTCGTGGTAAACGCCATCAGAGACGGAGTCTCTCCGACAATAGAGCAGACGAAAGCTGAGCTTCTTCAGTTCATCAATCATTGGCAGCATCATCGTTTCGGCTATTGGATAATCGATATCAAAGACGAGGGTAAGGCCAAAAAATTCGCTGGTTACTGTGGACTTGTACGGGGAGACTCCGTAGAGGAGAGCAACGTGTAAATTGTAACCCGCCTCCACCTTGCTGCCTCCGGGAAAGGCATCGCGGTCGAAGCTGGGAGAGCGGTAGTGCAATTTGCTTTCGACTATTTAGAAATTAATAAAGTGACTGCGTTCGTTCGCCCAGGTAACACTCGCTCGCTCATCAAAAATCTGAAGATTGGGTTTCACTACGTAGATGACATAGTGTTCGAGAAAGGGACTAGAAGGCGCCTAGAGGTTTCTCCTAAAACTGCTGTAAGATCCGACAGTTTACGTGTGTTTGATTGCAGAGAGACGGGAATCACTCGAAATCCGTAGCGCTACGCCCGGCCCGCATTGAACACAGTCGCACGATTGGTGGCGGCGCCTCCTTCTCGTACTCGGTCGTAGCCATTCCCCGCTGTGATTGAGGCCCGGACAACGCCAAATTAGTAGACTAGATTGTCGCCGTTCGATCTCCGTCCCGATATCATCAATTTCGCGATCCATTCGGCGTCGCTGAGTGGCCAGAAGGCGATCTGCCCCTGCTTTCGGAGCGGACCAGGAAAACTCCCTGTTCCGCAAGGTTAGCATCCAAGCGATGAAGGCCGCTGTTCTTCATCCATGATATCGGAAGATCCGCCGGAAATCGGCGCGAAGACCTAACACGCTGCGTCTTACTCTCGGTCAGGCCGAATTGTATCGCCGGCCGCGTGCCGCTTCGCAGATCGGCGCTGCGTTCGACAGCTATCCATCTCGCTTTTAGATGACGACATATACAAACTGCATTTGACGACCGCTTGCGAGTGATGCTGATTGGTAGGCGGAAAGTCGTCATAAGAGCCTGCAATTGGGAACGTCAGACTTTCCGAGATTTGCCCACAGGCGCGGATCCGCCTCGCCACTAATTTAAGGGGAACTGGAACATGACAGTCTCTCGACGCGACCTAATTAAAGTGGGCTTGGTCACCGGAACGGCTTTATCAATCCCTTCGGTCCTGCGGGCGCAGACATCGCCAGCCTCAGCGCGGACGGTGCATATGGTGAAGGGCGACCTGCGTGTGTTTGACCCGATCTGGACGGCGACGAACATCACCGCCGACCACGGGGCGGCGATTTACGACACGCTGTTCTCGCTCGACTCCAAGTTTATGCCGCGGCCGCAAATGGTAGGGAAATGGGGCGTTTCAGACGACAAGAAGACTTATACATTCGAATTGCGGGAGGGGCTCAGCTGGCACGACGGCACCCCCGTGACCGCGGCGGATTGTGTGGCCTCGATCCGTCGCTGGGGCCAGGTGCATCCCGGCGGCCAGCTGATCATGGCTCGCGCCAGCGATATCTCGACGAAGGACGGGAAGACCTTCACGATCGCGCTCAAGGAATCGCTTGGGATTTTGATCGATATCCTGGCAGACCTTACGCCGCCATGCCTTTTCATAATGCGCGAGAAGGATGCGAATCGCCCCGCGACGGAGCAGGTGACCACGAATATCGGATCGGGCCCGTTCAGGTTCAATGAAGCTCTTGCCAAGCCAGGCGCGAGCATCACCTATGATCGCAATGAAAAATACGTTCCACGCAAGGAGCCGACCGAGGGATTGGCCGGGGGGAAGGTCGTCAATGTCGATCGCGTCATCTGGGATGTTATCGCTGACCAGCAGACGGCAATGGCGGCTTTGCAAGCAGGCGAGGTCGATTACGTAGAGTCGCCACCAGCCGATCTGTTCTCGGTGATCGAGGGCGATCTCAATCTTGCACTTCAGGTTCTGGACAAGCAGGGCTGGGACGTGGTGCTTCGCATGAACTTCCTGCATCCGCCGTTCAATAACATCAAGGCGCGCCAAGGGGTGCTTCACCTCATTGATCAGGAAGCGTTCATGCGGATCATGTACCCAGACCCAAAATACGTCGACACCGTCACTTCGATATTCGGCAAGGATACGCTCGTGTCCAACGAGGAGGACACGGGATGGTACAAGAAGGGTGGTGACCCGGAAAAAGCCAAGCAGCTATTCAAGGAGGCTGGATACGCCGGCGAGAAGGTGGTCATTCTCGATCCGACCGACTGGCGCGAGTCCGACAATGCCTCGCAGTTTCTGGCAGCTGAACTGCGCAAGATCGGCATCAATGCCGAGCTTGCGCCTATGGATTGGGGCGGACTGACCGCGCGCCGAGCGAAAAAGGACCCCGTTGAGAACGGCGGCTGGAGTATGTTTATCACGGCCGAATTCGATTATTCGCTAGGTAATCCGCTCGCCAGCCCCCTTCTCCTCGCGAATGGAGACGACGCTTGGTACGGCTGGCCGAAGAACGATGAGTATGAGGCGCTGCGGGCCAAATGGGCAGATGTCGCAACGCTCGATGAGCGAAAGGCACTGGCCCGCAAGATGCAACCAATCTGGTGGGACTTTGTCGGCGACGTGAGGTTGGGAACATATGTCTCGCCGGTCGCGCACCGCAAGTCACTCACAGATCTCATCGGCATGCCGCAGATAGTCCCCATGTGGAACATGCGGAAAGCCTCCGCCTAATGGCGGCCTACATCCTGCGCAGATTGGTTTCGGCGATCGCTGTCATGGTGATGGTCGGGATCTTCGTCTTTCTGCTGCTCAGGATGGCGCCCGGCGACCCGGCAGCGATCATCGCCGGCAAGTCGGCGACGGCCGACATGATCGCCGGCATCCGCGAAAAGCTCGGCCTGAACGATCCCATGCCGGTTCAGTTCATGCATTGGGTGCGCGACATGCTGGGCGGCGATTTCGGCACCTCGATCTTTGCGGGCCGACCCGTTCTCGATCTGATGTCGCAGCGGCTTGAGCCGACCCTTTCGCTGTCGATGCTGACGATGATCCTTTCGGTGACGGTCGGAGTCTCATTCGGCATTCTTGCCGCGTGGCGAACCGGCGGGCTCATCGACCGCCTGCTCGCGGTCTTCTCGGCATTTGGCTATTCGGTCCCGGTCTTTGTCATCGGCTATTTTCTGATATATTTCTTCGCCATCAGAACACATTGGCTGCCGGTTCAGGGCTACCTGCCGATCGAGAGTGGCCTCGGGCCGTGGTTCGTGCATCTGGTGCTGCCCACCGTGGCGTTAAGTCTTGGCTTCATTGCGTTCATCGCCCGGGTGACGCGGGCGAGCATGCTTGAGGTGCTGTCGGAAGACTACATACGAACGGCGGCCGCCAAGGGCGCTTCGTCCTATGCCATGCTTATCCACCACGCCCTCAAGAATGCCGGCGTCCCGATCCTGACGGTGATCGGCATCAGCTTCGCCTATCTGATCGGCGGCGTGGTCCTCACCGAAACGGTGTTCAACATACCCGGCATCGGCCGGCTGGTCGTCGATGCTATCAGCAACCGCGACTATCCGATCATCCAGAGCGTGCTGATCGTGACCTCGGGTCTATACGTGCTCATCAACCTCACGGTCGATCTGGCCTACACCCTGATCGATCCTCGTATACGGTACTGATATGACGATTTTGTCGGCACCAGTTGAAGATGTCCCGGCGAGGCGACTGCGCCTGTCTGATCTTCCGCGTCTAGCAAGGCGTCATCCGCTCGTCCTGACAGGCGGCGGCCTACTGGGGCTTCTGATCATCCTGACGCTGGCGGCGCGGGTTTACGCCGGCGATCCGGGGAACATGGATCCGTTCAAGCGGCTGCAGCCGGCTTCCGCCGAAATGTGGTTCGGCAGCGACAATCTCGGGCGGGATGTGTTTGCGCGAACGATCTTCGGGGCCCGCATCTCGCTCCTGGTCGGGCTGCTGTCGGCGGCGAGCGCTTCCCTGATCGGGCTCCTGATCGGTGTCATCGCTGGTTACAGCCGCAGCTTCGACAATGTCGTCATGCGGATCATGGACGGGCTGATGTCGATCCCGACGATCCTGCTGGCGATTGCGCTCATTTCTCTAACAGGTCCGGGGCTCGGCATCCTGATCGTCGCGATCGCGATCCCCGAGACCCCAGCCGTCGCACGGCTGGTCCGGTCGGTGGTGCTGGGGGTTCGCGAGCGCCCCTATGTTGAGGCCGCGCTGTGCGGCGGGGCGCGCCTGACAAGGGTGCTGTGGCGTCATATCCTGCCCAGCACTATTCCGGCGCTGATGGTGCAGGGCGCTACTGTCTGCGCCAGCGCGATCCTGACGGAGGCGGGGCTCAGCTTTCTTGGCGTAGGCGTTCCGCCCGAGATTCCGAGCTGGGGCAACATGATCGCCAGCTCGCGGCTTTATCTCGCCATCGCGCCGTTGACGATCTTTGCCCCCGGTATCTGCCTGGCCGTCACCGTCCTTGCCGTCAACCTGCTCGGGGACGGCCTGCGCGACCTGTTCGATCCCCGCGCCAGGCAGAGGCGCTGACACGCAGATGCATCAAAGGCTAGGAAACGACCTGCTGCTCGAGGTGCGAGACCTCGAAACGCATTTCTTTGGCGAAGACAGCGTCACCCGTGCGCTGGGCGGCATCAGTTTCCAGGTCAAGAAAGGCGAGACGCTCGGCGTCGTCGGCGAATCCGGATGCGGGAAGAGCGTGACGGCCCTGTCGATCCTTCGCCTGTTGCCAAAGCGGGGCGCCAGGACCGTTGGCGGCGAGGTCCGCTTCCAGGGTCGCGACCTGCTTGGACTGTCCGATCGGGAGATGCGCAAGATCCGCGGCGACCGGATCGCCATGATCTTCCAGGAGCCGATGACGAGCTTAAACCCGGTCTATACGGTCGGGCACCAGATCGCCGAAGCGGTTCAGATCCACACCAAGGCTTCCCGCCCGGCGGCCATGAAGAAAGCCGAAGAGATGCTACGTCTCGTCCGCATCGCGGACCCTGAGCGTCGCGTCAACAACTACCCCCATGAAATGTCGGGCGGCATGCGCCAGCGCGCCATGATCGCCATGGCTCTGGCCTGCTCGCCGGAACTGTTGATCGCCGATGAGCCGACGACGGCGCTCGACGTCACCATCCAGGCGCAGATCCTGCGGCTGATCGTCGATCTGAAGGAGCGCACGGGAACGGCCGTGATGTTCATCACACATGACCTCGGCGTCGTCGCCGAGACCTGCCAGCGCGTGATTGTGATGTATGCCGGTCGTATCGTGGAACAGGCCAACGTCATCGACCTGTTTGCGCGACCGGCGCATCCTTACACTCAAGGGCTTATGCGATCGGTGCCCGACCGGCGGCGCGGCCGCGAGCACCGCCTGCCGGAGATACCCGGCGTGGTGCCAAACCTGCGCGAGCCCATTGTCGGCTGCAGCTTTGCACCACGCTGCCCCTTCGCGATCGATATTTGCCGCGAGAAGACACCCATCCTGCGTGATGTCGGGTCGAGCCAGGCCGCAGCTTGTTGGCGCGCCGAAGAGGTAATGGGCGCATGAACGGTCCTCTGCTGAAAGTCGAGAATCTGACCAAGCATTATCCGCTTGGCTCGGGCCTATTCAAGAAAAGCATTCCGATGATCCGGGCGGTGGAGGATGTATCCTTCAGCGTCGAGGCGGGGGAGACGCTGTGCATCGTCGGCGAATCCGGCTGCGGCAAGTCCACAGTCGCGCGACTGCTGATGCGGCTCGTCGAGCCGACCGGCGGACGCGTGCTGATCGAGGGAACCGATATTGCTGGCCTCACAAAAGGCGCGCTGCGCGCCTGGCGCCGTCGCATGCAGATGGTCTTTCAGGATCCTTACTCGTCGCTGAACCCGCGCCTTACCGCCGGACAGATCATCACGGAACCCGTCGAGAATTTCGAGCGCCTCAGCCGAAGGCAGCGCAACGCACTCGCTGCGGATCTACTCCGAAAAGTCGGAATGTCGCGCGAGATGATGCACAGGCTTCCGTCCGAATTGTCGGGCGGTCAGCGTCAGCGGCTCGGCATTGCACGCGCCCTGTCGCTCAACCCCTCTCTCATCATCGCCGACGAAGCGGTGTCTGCCCTCGACGTCTCCGTGCAGGCACAGATCCTGAACCTGCTCCTGGATCTCCAGCAGCAGATGGGCATCGCCTTTGTCTTCATCTCACATGACCTTGGCGTCGTGGAGCATATCGGCCACAGCGTCGCGGTCATGTATCTCGGGCGGCTCGTGGAGCTTGCGCCGTGCGAGGCGCTCTTTGCCAAGCCGGTCCATCCCTACACCGAGGCTCTGATCGCGGCAGCACCGGTCCCGGATCCGACACGCGTTCGGCTGGAGGCGCCCGTCGAGGGTGAGGTGCCAAGTCCCATTCATCCGCCTAGCGGGTGCGCGTTTCATCCGCGCTGCCCGCTCGCGGTCGAACGTTGCCGTGTCGAAGTCCCGGCTTTGGTGCCTATGGGAGATGGGCGGGTCGTGGCTTGTCATGTGCGCGCTCCGCTGCAAGACATCCTCCATCTAATGCCTGTGCCGGGGGATCATTCGCTCGATCCGATGGTTATGTCAGAAACTTTCGCCGCTCGAACATCTCGAGAGCGCCGCTGACATGACCACCCAATCCAATGTAGCGAAAAGAAGAGAAGAAGGACTATGGAAGAAAATTCACACGTGAGCAGTTCTCATCTGGTCCAGCAGGACGGCAACTACGATACGGTTGGTTCAATTCAAACGAACGTTGAAGATGGCTTCACGATGGTAGCAGTCGGCGACCTAATCGTGTCTCGAGCGGTGACAAAATCTCAAGATCCCGGCTTCGGCGCTATCGTCAAAATCCTTCAGGATGCTGATGTCACTTTTGGCAATCTGGAAGTCAACATCTTTGACAGCAGATCTTTCAAGGGATATCCCCAGGCTGAATACGGCGGCGCGTATCACCTCAGCTTGCCGGAGGTCGGACCCGACTTGAAGGCGATGGGGTTCGACATCGTGGGCCGCGCGAACAACCATACTCTTGACTGGGGCATTGAAGGCATGCGCGAGACGAGCCGGGTGCTCGATGAGAGCGGTGTTGTCCATGCGGGGACGGGCGAGAACCTTGCACAAGCTGGTGCTGCGCGTTTCTTCGAAACGGCACGCGGTCGCGTGGGGTTGGTGTCGTTGGCCACAACATTTGCGCCAATGTTTCGTGCGTGCGATCCCGCTGGCGAGGCCCCTGGTAGACCCGGCCTCAACCCGCTTCGCTTGGCGCAAAACATCGTGGTCCCGTCGGATATGCTGAAAAATCTAAGGCAAGTGCGCGATGGATTGCCCGTTTATTACCAATCCGAATGTGAGCCAACATGCGTCGTGATCGCTGGAGTGACCTTCAAGGCGGGCGACAAGGCGGGATACAGCTATGAACCCGACTCGCGCGATGTCGCCGACATCCTGCGGAACGTTCGCCGCGGCAAGCAGTTCTCTGACTTCTGCATTGTCACCAACCACTGCCACGAGCCTGGTAATTTGAGCCAAGAACCGCCAGATTACGAGCAATCCTTTGCGCGCAAAATGATCGACGCCGGAGCGGACGCGTACGTTGGACACGGGCCCCATCTGCTGCGAGGCATCGAAATCTATCGGGGCCGGCCGATTTTCTATAGCCTGGGTAATTTCTTCGAGGACGACCTTGGGACCCCGACCGGCGCCGACATGTTTGACGAATATGCTAAGGACCCGCGCGTCCATACTGATGCGGAGGTGAAGGTCGCCGAGATGGCAAAAGGGTTCACAGACCCGATCTTCTATGAAAGCATTGTCACGGTAAGCCGTTTCGAGCGGAACCAACTTGCCGAATTGCGGCTATATCCCATCGAACTCGGCCACTCCAAACGGTTTGCCGACCGGGGAATCCCTCAGTTCGCCTCGGCACCTCAAGCCAAGGCCATCCTAGAGCGCCTACGGATTTTATCCGAGCCGTTCGGGACCGAGATCAACATCGAAAACGATGTTGGAGTGATCAGATTGACCCCGGCGCGCTGAGGGCTCGACCAAGTTGCCGCATCTGATTGGGCATTTACATCTGCTGAAATAGAGGACGTGGCAGGCTCGGTGGTGCTTTAGAATCTGCAGAAGCCCTACAAGAACCCGCCTCGTGGCCAGACACGATGGCAGTCCTTTGTAGGCACAGGTATCAACGGTTCACCGCTCCCGTTTTCTCTTTTTTGGACATCGACTAGCCGTGGTCCCAGCTAAGCGGCCTCCATCTAAAAGCGCGATGGCACCGTGCCGGACATTATATTGGCGAATTGACGATCGTGTGGCGCATACTTCGAGCGCGGGAAAATGCAAATGCATAACGGCAACCGAACCCGGCTGCCAGATCGCCTGAATACTCGCAATAGGTTGAACAATGAGCGAAGCACCACATCTTACGTTTGATCTCGAGACGCCCGGCGTGAGCAGGGGGCATCTTGTTGTCCCGGGAGGCGCCGACTCCGGAGAGCTTTCGCTTCCGATCTTCAGTCTCAATAAAGGTGAGGGACCGCGCCTCCTTGTCACCGGCGGAAACCATGGCAATGAACTGGAGGGGCCACTTGTCGCGCGACGGCTTATTGAGTGGCTGCCAGAAGCGCAAACCTGTGGAAGGGTTATCGTCCTACCGGTGCTCAATCCATTGGCCGTGCAGGCATGGAGCCGCAATACTCCGCTCGACGGGTTGAATCTCAATCGCGTGTTTCCGGGCCGCGGCGACGGGTCAGTGACCGAACGAATCGCTGATGCGGTGTCCCGCGTATTGTTGCCAATGGCCGACACGATATTTGATCTGCACAGCTTCGGACCAGCGTGGGATTTTCCACCGGCCGCCACGACGCATCCGATTGCCGATCGCGATCTCATGGCCAGGACGGTGAGAATGGCGGAAGCGTTCAAATTGCCCGTGACTTTGGTCTGGGAATATAACGACACGGTTGGAATGTTCGATATCCTGGCCCAAAACCAGGGCAAGGTATTTGTTTGCACTGAATTTGGTGGCGGCACGGTAGGTGCGGATAATCTCGCGATCTTCGAGGCTGGAGTGCGTAACGCGCTCATCGCGCTCGGGTTGGTCGAGGGCAAAGCCGAATATCCAACATTCCTTGAAAAGAAATCCGGTCAAATACTTGAAACTCGTCCGTCCGACGAGTTGAAATCGCCTGCAACCGGTATCTTCGAACCTCGCTGCTCGGTGTTGGACGAAGTGAAGCAGGGAGCTCTCATAGGAATCCTGCATCCGATGGATTCGCTGTCCGCTAAGCCCATTGGTATCCGCGCGCCTGGAACATCCATCGTCTTAGCCATCCGATCGGGCAGGCATGTGCACGTCAACGAAGAGGTAGCAATCGTCGCGCGACCGCAGAAGATCTAAGATCAAATGCCGACCGGCCAGCGCCCCGCCGGCCAGCAGCGTAACGAATTTTATCCCCTCAGAATGAATCGGGTGACTGAATTGCAGATCAAAGACGTGGTCCTTGCGCCTGGCAACGGTGCATTCTTCTATGATGATCAAGCTGCCATCAGGTCCGGCGCCGTCCAGGATGGTTTCATCTATGTCGGCGTACCGACAACGCCTGGGTTCAAGTCGATTCGCATTCCAGCATCATCGCTCAGCGTCGGGCTTGTCCTTGCCGACGACACCGTCGTTTGGGGCGACATGATGAACGTCCAGTACTCTGGTGCCGGCGGACGCGATCCGCTCTTCGATCCGAATCAAATCTCCGATTTGTCGTGGCGGGTCGTGGTCCCGCGGCTTCTCGATGTCGATGCATCTCTTTATCTGGATGCCTGTGCGAAGGTTTTCGAACCCTACGAACATAAGCCGTTGCCACTCGCGATTCAGTATGGCGTCAGCCAAGCTCTCCTTCGCGCGGCCGCCCATCTTCATCATACGACGATGGCGGAGATCATATGCAATGAATTTGATCTGCCTCTACCGACACGTAGGGTTCCGATTTACTGCCAGAGCGGAGATGCTCGCGAAATCAATGTTGACAAGATGATTTTGAAGGGCGTGGATGTTCTTCCGCACGGATTGATCAACTCGCGCCAGAAATTCGGCGTCGACGGTCAGACCTTCATGGAATTCGTCAAATGGGTTGCAACTCGGACAGGTGAAATCGGCCACGCAGGTTATCATCCGGTCTTGCATTTCGATGTGTATGGCTGGATCGGCCAGGAAATCGGCCTGGAGCCGCGACGCGTTGCCGACTTTATCTGCAAGGTTGCAGAAACCGTTCCGGATTTCACGCTCAATATCGAGTCGCCGGCGGATTATGGTTCCACGCAAGCTCAAATTGAGAAATATGCCCGGATCGTATCGATCCTGGATGACCGGGGATCGGGCGCCCGCGTTGTCGTCGATGAGAGATGCAATACGCTTGAGGATATTCTGCTCTTTGCTGAAGCGAAGGCCGCGCACCTTGTTCAGATAAAGACGCCCGATGTCGGCTCCATGGCCGACACGGCTCGGGCCGTTCTCCTTTGCAAGGAAAATGGGGTCGGAGCGTATGTCGGCGGGAGCTGTACCGAGACAGATCTCTCCGCCCAGGGTTCGGTCCACGTATCGGTGGCAACCCAGGCCGACATGATGCTTGCAAAGCCGGGAATGGGTGTCGACGAGGCATTCTCAATTGTCGGGAATGAACAGAACCGGTTGCTGGCGGTCCTGAGGCGTCGGAATCAAAACGAAAACGTTGGATGAAAAGCACGGTGTCGCATGCAGAACTCTCTTGAGGGGATCACCGTCGTAGCGGTCGAGCAGGCCGTGGCCGCACCCTACGCATCGTCACGCCTTGCAGACGCGGGCGCCCGGGTCATCAAGATCGAGAGGCCCGAAGGTGATTTTGCCCGAAACTACGACAAGTTGGTCCAGGGACAGAGTGCTTACTTCGTCTGGCTCAATCGGGGCAAGGAGTCGGTCTGTCTGGACCTGAAGTTGGAAGCGGACCGCGCAGTCCTGGACGCGCTTATTACCGGTTCGGACGTCTTTATTCAGAATCTGAAACCGGGCAGTACCGAAAAACTCGGTTTTGGATCTGCCGATCTCCGCCGACGTTTTCCGCGGCTGATCACCTGCGATATCTCTGGTTTCGGGGACACAGGGCCATATTCCCATTTGAAGGCATATGATCTCATCGTCCAGGCTGAAACAGGTCTATGCGCGATCACGGGCAACCAGCAAGGACCAGCGCGTGTAGGGGTCTCTGTTTGCGACATCTCGGCGGGCATGACCGCGCATAGCGCCATTCTTCAGGCGCTGTATCACCGTGAGGTCACTGGCGAAGGGACAAGCATTCAGGTGTCACTGTTCGATTCCGTCGCCGATTGGATGAACGTGCCGGTTCTGCAGAACGACTACAGCGGCTATCACACAGTACGCGCCGGCGTGAAACACCCGTCGCTGGCTCCGTATGGCGCCTATCGTTGTGCCGATGACAAGGAAGTCATTTTTTCGGTTCAGAACGACCGCGAGTGGGTGAATTTCTGCGAGAAATTCCTGAAGCAGCCGTCGCTTACACGCGCACCTACTTTTGCAGACAATATGGAGCGGCTCGGACACCGTGCCCAACTTGACGAGATTATTGAAAGGCGGTTTTCCGAATTGTCCTGCCACGAAGCGATGCAGGAGCTTGAAGCGGCCGGTTTGGCATATGGGCGACTGAATGAAGTCGCGGATATTTCAAAACATCCCCATGTTCGCAGGGTTGGAATTGGCACACCTGAAGGAACTGTGGAGACGATAGCGCCGGCCGCAATCTTCAACTCTGAGCACCCGTCGCTGCGTCCAGTTCCAGCTCTTGGCGCCCACACGGAGAGCGTCCGCAAGGAGGTTTCAGCGCGTTTGCACGAAAGAGCTGTGTCAGCATGACCGCGCCGCTTGTCGGGAGCGACGCACTCGGGAGTCCGTGCTTGCTCCGGGCAAAGCACCGGCAGCCGGCCGGCAACCTCACTGGCATCGCTCTCGCTAATATCCGCGAGGCGAGTCCATGATCAAGGACAACCGTCCAGCCGCCGAAAGCTCGCTTCCCGTACCGCGCTGGAGATCCCTACTCTTTGTTCCCGCTCACGTTGCGCGTTTTGTGGCAACGGCCCATCAGCGGGGTGCTGATGGCCTCATTCTCGATCTCGAGGATTCCGTTCCGCAGGAGCAAAAAGGCGAGGCACGGCGGCAGCTTCCTGAATCTGTGGCAAAGGTGGGCAGTAAGGGCGCATCGGTTTTGGTCCGCGTGAACCGAGGTTTGCGCGTCTTGGCGGCCGATCTCGATGCAGCTGTGGTGGCCGGTGTCGATGCATTGGTTCTCCCCAAGACGGATTCGGCAGAGTGGGTTTTAGAGATCGCCAATGCGGTTTCGGAACTTGAACGGGAAAGAAATCTTCCCGTGGGACGCATACGTTTCCTCGCCCAGATCGAGACGCCTGGCGCTTTGCGAAAGCTCGCGACCATTGCGTCGGCGCATCCAAGGATGGTCGCAATGGCGCTTGGTCCTGAAGACTTCAGTGCCGCTGTTGGCGGCGTCCCGGGATTTGATCTGCTCCTGGCCCCGAGCCTTGCCGTGCTGTTCGCTGCCCGTGCGGCCGGATTGCTCCCTTTGGGCTTTATTGGAAGCATGGGCGAGTTCTCGGACACCTATAAACTTCGTGAAGCCGCGGCGCATGCGCGGCGGCTTGGCTTTGCCGGAGCTTTGGCGATCCATCCGGCACAAGTGGCCATTTTCAATGAGGCCTTTTCGCCGAGCGCACAGGAGCTCGAGTGGGCCCGTCGTGTTCTCGCGGCGCAAAAAGATGCGGCAGGGCAGGGTCGAGGCGCTTTCGCCTTCGAGGGAAAGATGGTCGATCCGCCGGTGATTCGAAGGGCCCAAGAAATTGCCGCCGCGGGTCCGGACACCGACTTGGACGTTTGAGTCTTGTGCGGCTGATTTAGAGCCGACTGGGTGCGCCGTGGCACAATTATTGCTGTCGCGCCATCGCATTTCGAGATAGATTGCCGAAATTGGAGTTCGCCCTCGGAAGAGTACCCGTGGAAATCAGACAATTAAGATACTTCGTCGGCGTGGTCGAAGCAGGCAGTTTCACGAAAGCCGCGGGCTTCCTTAATGTCGCCCAAAGCGCGCTAAGCCTGCATGTGCGTCAACTGGAGGAAGGCTTCGGGACTCAGCTGCTGATACGTGACAGGACTGGCGTGAGCGTCACAGCGTCAGGAGCCAAATTGCTCGAGCGGGCACGGGCGATCCTCAAAGAAATTCGACTTACTGAGGTGGAATTGACCAACACAGCTTCTTCCCCTGCCGGGGAGGTAACTATGGGCATTCCATCTGGAGCGGCTCGCGTTCTGAGCGGGCCGCTGCTTGAGGCAGTGAGGAACGAATTGCCCAAGGTGTCCCTCAAAATGGTGGAGGGTATGACTGGACCGCTAGAGGAGTGGATGGCTGCTGGACGCTTCAATCTGGCGGTTCTCTACCGCACCGCGGACAGTGTAGGGCGGATGACGGTGCTAGCGCGCGAAAACCTTTGTCTGGTGGTTCCGTCCGGTGAGCCACCCTTCGAAGATGCTATATCTCTTGCTGACCTGCATGCATTCCCGCTCGCGGTCCCCATGCGCAGCAATAACGTCAGACGTTCAGTCGCTGACGTCGTCGCACAACACGGTTGCGCGCTGGACGTCAAGTTTGAAGTGGACTCGCTCTCAACGATCATCAACATGGTTATAGACGGAAAGGCTTATTCTATTCTCGCTCCGTCCGCGGTTCAGAAAGAAGCCTCTCAAGGGCTGGTCCGGACCGTCAAGATCGTTGATCCGGCGATTACCCGATCCGTCGTGCTTGCTGTGAATCCGAAAGATGAGCGTTCTGCATCCGTTTGCGCGGTACGTAAGCTCATCACCAATGTGGCCAGAGAACTGATTGAGAGCCGCGGCTGGGCTGCAGTGGCTGCTGAGCCGACCTGATAACCGTTCAACTACGAAGCTGGGACATGACCGCTTCCCGCCATCAACATCAGATCGATCTGGATTCCAGATGGATTTCGGCACTAATCGATATTTGACCCTCCGCGACCATCGCGATGAAACTGGCTCAAGCGAGTTCAGTGTTTTTGACATCGAACGGCGCTTGTATGGCATGAATATTTCACTAAGTGGAGCGCGCGATGTCCGACGCTAGGAGCCACCACCTCTTTATCAACGGCAAATGGCGAGCCGGCGGTAGCAGAGCCACATTGCCGGTGGTTAATCCGGCGACGGAGAAGGTATTTGCTTCGGTGGCCTCGGCGACCGTGTCGGATTTGGATGAGGCTCTCGCTTCGACAGAACGGAGCCGCAAGGCGTGGTCCTCGCGGCCAGCCAAACATCGTGGCGAGATCCTCGTAGCAGCCGCCAGGATTCTAGCAGAGAGGGCTGGAGCCGCGGCCAGGGACCTGTCGGCCGAACAGGGAAAGACGATTGCCGAAGCGACAGGTGAGTATGTGCGCGCTGTCGAAACGCTGGAATGGAACGGCAGACATGCCGAGGAGCTGTCGACCCCGATTCCGATGGGTCCGAACCGGATGGTCGTCCCGGAGCCCCTTGGCGTCGTTGCTGCCTTTACCCCTTGGAACTATCCGGCCGTTCTCATCGCCCGCAAGCTCGCCCCTGCGCTTGCGGCAGGCTGCCCGGTGATCCTCAAAGGGGCTGAAGAGACACCGAGCGTGGCAGTCCATATTGTTGAATCGTTGCGCCAAGCAGGCGTTCCGGACGGCGTGGTCAATCTGGTCTTCGGTGTGCCGGTGCATATATCGCGGCATTTGCTCAGTTCGCCAATCGTGAAGGTTTTAACTTTCACCGGTTCAACCGCTGTTGGAAAACAGCTGGCCATGCTCGCGGCGAATAATTTGCAGCGCTGCATCCTCGAACTCGGTGGGCACTCCCCGGTTATTGTGTGCGAGGATGCCGACCTGGCAAAGGCCGTACCGGCTATTTCGGAATACAAGTTCGAGTGCGCGGGCCAGAGCTGCAATGCGCCCAGCAGGATTCTTGTCGCGCGGTCCCTCTATGAGGAATTTCTGTCCCGGATGACGGAGGCGGTCCGCAAGATCAGGATCGGCCTACCAGACGACGCTGCAACGGACATGGGTCCGATGGCGAACGCCCGGCGAATAGAAGCAATGCAGCGCCTGACCAAGGATGCGGTCGAACGAGGCGCCCGCATCCAAACCGGTGGCGCCCGCCTTGACCGACCGGGCTTTTACTGGCCGCCAACCATCCTGACGGCCGTACCGAAGGAAGCGAGAGTGCTTCATGAAGAGCCGTTCGGACCGATCCTCACTGTGGCGCCGTTCGATGCGCTCGAGGAGGCGATTGAGGAGGCCAACGCCACCGATTATGGCTTGGCCGCTTATTTCTTCACGGACGCTGCCAATACGCAGCGAAAGCTGATTAATGGCCTTTCGGCAGGCGCTGTCAGTGTGAATTACCTGAAAGGGGTCTCGGCAGACGCGCCCTATGGGGGAGTCAAGCAGAGTGGCTACGGATATGAAGGCGGCGAACAGGGGGTGCGAAGCTTCCAAATCCTCAAAATGGTCAACGGTCTCAGCTCATTTGGATGAAATCGGTGGGAAGTAGAACACGGACCATCGCCGGCAAGGATATCACAAGGAGCGTTGCCGACGCCCTTCAGTACATCTCGTATTACCATCCTCCAGATTACATCCGGTCTCTTTCGCAGGCCTACGTGAGTGAACAGAGTCGAGCGGCGAAGAATGCCATCGGACAGATCCTGGCTAATTCCCGCATGGCGGCCTTCGGACGGCGGCCGATGTGCCAGGACACCGGTCTTGTGGTGTGCTTCGCCAAGGTCGGTATGGACGTCCGCATCAACTCAGCAGCCAGTTTCGCAGACCTCGTGAATGACGGTGTCCGTCAGGCATATCTCGACCCGGACAATCCGCTTCGGGCATCAATTGTTGCCGATCCGCTTGCCCGACGGATGAACACCCGTGACAACACGCCGGCAGTCGTCCACGTTGACCTTGTGCAAGGTAACAAGATTGAGATCACCATTGCGGCAAAAGGCGGCGGTTCGGAGAACAAGGCCCGTTTCACCACTCTGAACCCAAGCGCATCCGTTGCCGATTGGGTGGTCGACACGGTGGCGACCCTCGGCAGCGGATGGTGCCCCCCCGGCCTGATCTCTGTTGGCGTCGGTGGTAGCGCTGAAAAGGCGATGCTGCTGGCCAAAGAGGCCATGAACGAGCCCATCGATATGGTGGAACTGATTGCCAGGGGAGCGTCCAGCCCAGAGGAGGGGCTGCGGATTGAGCTTTATGAGCGGATCAACGCGCTTGGTATTGGGGCCCAAGGCCTTGGTGGTCTGACGACAGTCGTTGACGTCAAGGTTGCGACCTATCCTACTCATGCGGCGTCCAAGCCCGTTGCCCTCATCCCGCAATGTGCCGCCAACCGGCACCTGAAGTTTACTTTGGACGGCTATGGACCCATCCGACTCCAGCCGCCCGATCTGAGCGAATGGCCCGAAATTGGAACGGACGAATTGAGGCCAGCCGGCGTACGCAGGATCAATCTTGATACGCTGGCGAAGGAAGAGACAGCATCGTGGCGCTGCGGGGAAACCCTCCTTTTATCCGGAACGATGCTGACGGGCCGTGACGCAGCCCACAAGCGGATCGTCGAGTTGATCGACGCCGGCAAGCCGCTTCCGTTCGATCTGCAGGGACGCGTTATCTACTACGTTGGACCCGTCCGCGCGGTGGGAGATGAAGTCGTCGGACCGGCTGGGCCAACGACCTCCAGCCGAATGGACGATTTTACGGAAAAGGTACTAGCCGAAACCGGGCTTTTCGCGATGGTGGGCAAAGCGGAGAGAGGGCGGGCGGCAATACAGTCGATTGCAAGATACAAAACGCCGTATCTCATCGCGGTGGGAGGGGCTGCCTACCTGATCTCAAAATCAATTAAGTCAGCGCGGCTTGTGGCCTTCGAAGACCTTGGCATGGAAGCTGTCTATGAATTCGAGGTGAAGGACATGCCTGTCATCGCAGCTGTCGATGTCGAGGGAAACTCCATTCATGATTCCGGACCTCTTGAGTGGCGAAAGCGCATGGCTGCGGACAGCATCGCACGCAACATCGGCGTTTGAACCCTTCGTGACCAAGAGCCGGTCGTTCCAACCCAATTCCAGTGTCGGCAACGGCATAAGAGCTGAAGTCATGAAGGCAAAACCCAATCCTCTGCGCCTGGACGCCTGGGATATCCGCATTCTTTCAGCGATTCAGTCAGACGGTAGGATTTCAAAAAGCGAGCTTGCGAAGCGCGTCCATCTTTCGGCGTCGGCTTGCTCGGAACGTCTCCGTGCACTCGAGGCCGAAGGAATTATTGAGGGATTCTACGCACGGCTCAGTCCAGCCCTCATTGGCGGCATGGTCTTTGTAATGGTGGAGGTCGTGCTGGACCGTCATCGCCTTGAGGACCAAAGACACTTCGAGGTCGCGATCCAAGATTTTCCCGAAATCTTGGATTGCTGGGCAATTGGGGGAAGGATCGATTATCTGATGCGCGTCGCAACACTTTCCATGGCTACCTATCAAGATTTTATGGAGGGGCTGCTGCAGGCAGGGCTGGGGATTGATCAATATTACAGCCTTGTGGTGACCAAACCTGTGAAATCGAATGCACCGATCCCCTTGTCCTCACTAAGACAGCGGTAGACGCCCAGGCCTGATTCCGCGGGTTTGGACCTCCATTCCGCGAATTCCGTGGCGAAACACGCGCATTCCCGTGAAACCCGAAGGAGCGCTTCCCGTATAAGAGGCAACTGGTCGAGCCTGCCCGTAATCAACGGGAGAAGAGGGATGTGCGCGCCTGAGATATCTTGAAACCAAGCAACTGCGAGAGACGGATCCATGGCTGCCAAAGAGAAGTTCAAGTTCAAAATCGAAAACGAAAATTACGATTGGGACAACCGGTTCATAACCGGCGCCGAGGTGCGAGGCGTAGGCCCTGGCATACCGGATAGCATGGACCTTTATGTGAAAAGGCCAGGCCAGCCTGGCCAGTTAGTTGGGCACGAGGACCCGATCGACTTGCTGCCACCGGGGATCGAAAAGTTCTACGCGCAGGATGCAAGTTCCGAAGCCGGAATTGAATAATGCCCCTGTTGTTCGATTCTGATTACGAGACACTCCACAAAGCCGGCGTCAATTTTGAAGAAGAGGAGGGCGCCCGTTTCCTAATATTCAAAAGATTTCCGCTGCCGAAAGGGGTTTACCTGGCAGATGCAAAATCTGCAAACGCTGTCGATGTGTTGTATGAGATTCCGCAGAATTACAATAGCTCGGGTGGGGACATGTTCTGGGTTCACCCACGACTTCACCGGGCTGACGGCAAGCCAATACCAAATACTGGCGGACCTGGTTCCAATGAGGATTCGCGTACGCACAAGGCGACAGTGTTTTGCCGGTGGTCCAGACACTGGCATAAAAATGCCTGGAAGCCAAAGGTCGACGACGTCCAGACAATTATGGACCGGATCTCATGGGCGTTTAAGTACCCGGACGCGAGGCGTTCATGAACGGATATCGGATTTCGATTATCGGTTCCCTCGACGATAGGCTCAAGAGCTGGTTGACCGGGCACCCCGACCGTGACGAGCGGGGCGCGCTCGTCCTCTTCCGCAAAATTGAGAGAACCGTACTGGGTCTGCCGCCGTCAACGCGTTTTGTGGCCGTTGACGCGATTGAGATGGATGGCGACTGGGTGCTGGACAGCTCCCCGGTGCACTTGCGCATCAATCTCCGCAAGTTCCAAGATATCTACTTTCGCTGCGAGCAGGAGCGGCTTGAGCTGGGGTTTGTCCACAGTCACCCAAGGGGCGCTCTGGATTTCTCGACGAAGGATGATCAGAACGAACAAAGCATTCTGAGGGGATACGCTGGCTGCAATGGCCCTGAGGTATCACTTGTCGCGATGATTTTGGCCGACGGACATTGGCGTGCCAGAGTTCGGACGGGTGCGGCCCCTCACGGAGTGGCTGACGTCCGGCATGTGTGTGTGCTCGGGACGCAGCTGTCAGTTCACATCGGCAAGAAGGTCGATGCTGCACCATCGGAAGTGCTAAAGCGACAAGAAGCTGCATTTGGCGAACCATTCAACGAGAAGCTCAGATCGTTGCGCGTAGCAATCGTCGGAGGAGGGGGAACAGGGTCTTCAGTCGCCACACTTATCGCTCGCGCGGGTGTAGGCGAACTCATCATTGTAGACGGCGATTTGCTCGAAGCTAGCAATCTCAACCGCGTTCGCGGATATCGCCGCTGCGATGTAGGCGAGAGCAAAGCTGCTACGTTAGCCCGATATGTTCGGGATCTGGGCCTGAGAGTGACTGTCGTTGCCATTGAGGGGTATGTGAACGAGTCTCCAGAAGCGGTCGATGCCATTTCCAGCGCCGACTTGGTGTTCGGTTGTACTGATGATGTCGCTGGGAGAGAAATTCTCAATCAGGCGGTTTACTATTACTGCCAAGGACTCATCGACTGCGGGCTCACAGGCAATATTGGTCTTGACCAGGACCGTCAGCCGTACCTACGTGATCATAGAGGGCGGGTTAGCACAGTTCTTCCCGAATCTGGTGGGTGCTTAAGATGCCAAGGCGTCGTCACCGAGGAAAAGCTCGATTACGAGAGTGCACTGAAGGCGCGTCCGGAGCTGGCGGAGCTGGATCCAGAGACGCTCCGGGAAGAGTATTATCTGATCGGGGGCGGGGAGCGGGCGCCCGGAGTAGGTCCCTTCACCAGTGCGACCGCCGACATGGCCGTAGCGACCTTGTTTGATCTGGTGCGCCCCTATCGGCGGCTTGCGAGCGACATTCGCCGCGACAATATATGGTACGATTTCGTGCACATGGTAATTTACAGCAATATGCCAAAAGACAACGCTGGTTGTTTTTGCTGCGGTCCAGACGGTTTATTGCTCGCACGCGAGAATGGCTACCGGCTCGGTATGCCGTCACTCGGCAAGCTGTGTTGATTCGCATGTGGTCTTGGTTGTTAAGTTTCCTACGGTGGGCAGAGGAAATCATTCTCGGTCCACGTGGTCCAAAAACACCGGCGGACCGAGTTCCTTCTGAGGCATCGCTCGCGGACGTATCTTTCGCTCGCAATGATGTGGTTGAAAAAACGCCGCCGAATGACGCGGTTCGGCCGGGACAGTTCATAAGCGTCGTGCATAAAGGCCGACCATACTGGGCACTCTTTAGGTGTCCCTGTGGGTGTGGCGATGTGGTTTCATTGCCAACCCACGCGCCACATAACCCCAGGTGGCGCATTGAGGTGAGCGTGGAGGGCCGGCCAACGTTGCATCCCTCCGTTTGGAGAACCAAAGGATGCCTAAGCCATTTCTGGCTCAGCGACGGGAAAGTCTATTGGTGTGAAGACACCGGTGTCGAGCCTTGGCGAGCCCGACCAGACATATACGCAAGAAATCTCTAGAGTGGGTCCTGGAGCCGCGGACGCGTTTGCGGTAAGGCCCGCGCGGCTTCACCGGGCGACGCACCCTTGTCATGGAGATGGGCCGCGCCACCGCGGGTCTCGGCAACGGCCTTCATCGGGAACTGTCCCTCGGCTGCAACAAGCGCCGCAAGTCGGTTTATTTTGAGTCCGACCCGGCCAGCGCGTCCTTGAGGATCTCCACTTGCATGGTCTTGCGGCCGGGAAGCCGCTCGAGGTCGCGAACGTGCTCTTCAAGCCCCGCACTTCTGAACTCCAAAGATTCGTCAGATCCCACCGCAGCCGCTGCAATTCAATCCGTCGATATTCGTCAGCCGCCTGTGCTTGAGTATATCTAAGCCTCCCACATTAGCCGACTGTCCGGTCCAAACGGGCCCAGTCCAGGCAAAGGTACACCAGCTCAGTTGATTTCCACGGCATCTGATCCCGATTCCGCGAATTCGTCTGCAAAAAACATCCATTCCCGCGAAATTCCAGCGGTGTTTCCGGTATACTGCTTGCCAATGAGCTGGCCGGCCAAATGCCCCCGCCATTGTATCGCGAGGAGAGGGACATGCGCTTGAGCAATCTGGGAACCGAGCAACTCCGGGAGAAGGATAGAAGCTTCGTCTTTCATCCTTCTACGCATCTGGCCAAGCACAGCCGAGGCGAAACGCCAAATAGGATCATGGCCGGTGCGGAAGGCGTTTATATCTGGGACACCGAAGGCCGAAGGAGCCTCGACGGTTTCGGAGGCCTCTACTGCGTGAATATGGGTTATGGATGCACGGAGATCGCCGAGGCTATTGCCAGGCAAGCGCACGAATTGCCGTTCGCACACGTCTATGCCAGCCAAGGTACGGAGCCGGTCGCCCTTTTGGCAGAGGCCGTGGTCGAGTATTTCGGTCAGAACATGCGAAGGGTCTATTTTGGCCTCTCTGGTTCCGACGCTAACGAAACCAACATCAAGCTGGTCTGGTACTATAATAATATCCTCGCCCGGCCCGAAAAGAAAAAGATCATCTCGCGAAATCGCGGCTATCACGGATCTGGGCTGGTCACCGGTAGCCTGACCGGCCTTCCGTTTTTTCACAATTTCTTCGACCTGCCTCTGGATTTGGTGCGCCATACCACCACGCCACACTACTACCGCCAGGCGCGCATCGAGGAGAGCGAGGAAGCTTTCTCCCGGCGCTGTGCCGATGAGCTTGAAGCCTTGATCCTGGCTGAAGGACCAGAAACGGTTGCAGCCTTTATCGGAGAGCCGGTACTTGGGACAGGAGGTATTGTGCCGCCCCCCACAGGGTACTGGACGGCCATTCAAGCGGTGCTCGATAAGTACGATATCCTTCTGATCGCTGATGAAGTGGTCTGCGGCTTCGGGCGGACCGGCGAGAAGTTCGGTTCTCACCTGTATAACATGCGTCCGGATTTCGTGACCATCGCCAAGGGGCTGAGTTCCGCCTACCTCCCCATCTCCGGGTCGATCATTGGCGACCGAGTCTGGTCGGTTTTGGAACAAGGAACTGAGAAGCACGGCGCACTTGGCCATGGATGGACATATTCCGGTCACACGCTTTGTGCTGCGGCCGCGCTTGCCAATATTCGACTGCTAAAAGAAAGAAACATCCTGGAACATGTGAAGGATGTCGGACCGTACTGGCAGGCCCGCATGAAAGCCGAACTGGCGGGACATCCCATCGTCGGCGAAGTTCGCGGAGTGGGTATCCTATCCGCGGTAGAGATGATGCGGGACCCGAAACAAAGGATACCATTCGATCCTGACCTTCAGGTCGGGGTGCGCACTGCAGCTGCTCTGTTTGAAAATGGTGTGATCGGACGGGCCATGCCGCATGGCGACATCCTCGGCTATGCGCCACCTCTGATCATTACCCGAAAAGAGATCGACATCATCGTCGGTGCGACCGCGAAATCAGTCGATGCCACATATCGCGCGCTGAAGGCTGAGGGTGCCGTATGATCTTCCAAAGGCGACGGGATTGAGCACTGGCGTGACCATGTGCCAGAATGCTGTCATATCATCCCATGAAAACTCTGCACGGACCAGTCGTAAAGATCCGGCTGCGTCAGGGGCCGTCCTTGGGTGATGCTGGCTTGACTGCATTCTGTTGCGCCGAGCAAACCAAATAGTTGAATTCAAGACATCTGATCCTGAGCATGCTCCGGACCACTTTACTCGCAAGTTGTAACCGACCAGTTCTGCCGCCACTGTCCTGTCCCCCAACAACCAGGGCCTTTGTGCGGCGCGCCCTGCCGGTGTACCTCCCCGCCGGCAGGGCGCCCTTTTTGATTCACCCCATCACCATCATTAAGGGCGGCCGGAAATCAGGCGTTCAAAGATGATTTGCGTATTAGGATGCAGATCGAAACTTAGACGCGACTTTACACCATTGCAGCGCGCCATCCCCACCATTCAACGGAGCGGCCACGCCGAAGATATCGTCCTCAATCATCGATTGCAGCAGAACAATCGCGGCGGTGAATTCTCACACCTCAAACCCAGTGTGGCCATATCTGCTGATCAGCTCCGAGACGCCTGCGAAGTCAATGACAGTTGTCCGGCCATGCACGCGGCGGCCGGGAGGCGTGCAGAAAGAGGAAGAAGCGAGCGCGACTATGACGAGGGACATGCCACTTGTTTTCGAGACATTCCTTGAAAGACTGTCACAGAGTGTCGATGAAGCAGATTTCCGGGAAGCCTTGGCTGAGGCGGCGGCAAGATTTGACCTACTCTCTTTTGCGTACCTGTCTTTGCCATCACTGCCTTCCGGCAAGCCAAGGCTAATTTCGAATTACCCACCTCGCTGGGCCATGCAGTATCTGGAAAATCAGTATGAGAAGCTCGATCCTGTCATCTTGCGTGCTCGAAATGGCGGCCGCCCGTTTCAATGGGGATCGGATTTGTGGGGCGGTAAGATGTCGCCGGCTCAACAGCAGCTATTTGATGAGGCGGCCCGATTCAGCATCCGCTGCGGATTGACGATCCCAATCGTCGATCTACGAGGCCGCACTGCCGCGGTTACGTTCGCCGCCGATGAGCCTCGTCCAGTATTTCTTCGGGTCATCGAGCGGTACGAACAAGCTCTTCAGCTGATGGCCACCTGCTTTCATCGCTGCGTTCGCCGCAAACTGCCGGGCGATCGAACCGTGGATGGGATCTTGCTGACATCGCGCGAATATATGTGCCTGCGGTCGGCAGCGCGCGGCAATTCGGCCTGGGTAACCGGCCGCATCTTGGGCATTAAGCCGCGCACCATCGCATTCCATTTGGAGAATGCCAAGAAGAAGCTGGGCGTGCGCACGCAAAATCAAGCCATAGCCCTTTTGGGGTCCCAAGGGAGCTCGATCCTCTGAGTAGCTCTTTGGTCCGCTGTGCTCGGGTCATCGGTCGCAGCATTTTAACAGCGGCGAAGGGATGCTGAGTCCCTTTGCCGCCCGGCGCAGTCAGGCGCGATGCAGTCGTATATTCCCGTCACACTTTGCACTCAAAGGGCTCAGTCGGCGTCTCGTTCCGACGCTAGTCCGCGTTGCATGGCTATGAGAATAGCTCGCCCCATACTGCTGACGTCAAGCGTCAACCGTGGCGGGCGCCCGGTATTTGAACATCCAGCTTCGCCGAAAACCTACACAGTTGTTACTCGTGGGAGGAGCGGCACTCGATGACGTGCTGCTGTGGCTACTGCCCATCCAAACGGAACGCGATTCCTTTTGTCGCATCAGACCCCCAACCGGCCAAAACCGATGCCCATGAACCGAATTGAGGCTGCCGTTGGCCGTTCCTGGATGCCTCATCAGGCGCCGAGGAGGGGGCTGTAGCCGAAGCAGTGGCGGCCACTGGGCGAGCACTGCGCAATTTCTCAGCTGTCGAACAATTCCTTGTACCCGCTTGTCATCACCCAGTTTGCACGGTCGAGATGACTGCGAACAGCCTTCCTCGCACGCTCCGGTTCTCGTCTCGGATCAATGCCGAGGATCAGATGTGCCATTTCCTCTTCGCTAGCATCGTCGCCGGATGCATCGAGGAGCCTCATGTAGGTTGTAAAGTGCTCCTTGTCGTAGGCTGTGATGCCGTCTGACCAGGGCACTTCGTCGGTAATCGCCATGTCCGATTTAGGCTGTAACATTGCTGATCCTAGCTCCAGATGATCGCCTCGGCGACTTCTCTCCCGGCAAAATGTGAATTACATATTATAGTTGATAAACTCAAGTCGCCTGATCCGGTGGCTTGCGTGCATGGATATGCGCAAGTTGATCGGACGGAATGTGCAGCGGATCAGGCAAAGGAAGCGTCTGACCCAGGAGCAGCTTGCCGACATTTCCGGCTTCAGCCAGCAGTACATCAGCGGTTTGGAGAAGGGCCGAAGAAATCCGACGATCATCACGATCTATGAACTGGCGTTGGCGCTCGGCGTCAGCCACATGGATCTGGTACGGCCCGACAAACAGGCCTGAAGTGGCGGTTCATGTAATTACTAGGAGCCAGCGCCTGACGGCGCTCACTGGCTCTCACTGGAGGTCCGATCTCCCCCGGGGCGACCAGCTATCGCCGCCAGCCCTTTGCCGATGAGTGTTCGGCGGGGCTCGCGGGCAAGGTGACTGAGAGAACCAGCGCTACGACGTTACAGTCGAGGTTACGACGTTCTGATCAAAGGTGGGCGCGACGCATGCTGATCGCGTACCTCGACAGGCGTCCTTGTGCTGGGCGTTCTGCAGAAGTCGTCACGGGAAACTGAAACTAACCCGAGGAAGGGGGAACGCTAACGGGCGCCTGAGGGGGCCCGTTGGCTCAAAGCGCTCACGAGGCCGCGGTATCATCGGTACGTGACACCTGCGCCGATCAGCCAGGGATCGAGCTCCGCCTTGCCCGTCTGGCTGTTACCGGCCACGGTGACTTCGAAGTCCGGCTTCAGGAAAAGCTTCTTCACGTCGAAGTTGACGCCCCAGTGCTGGTCGAGCTTGTAGTCGAACCCGACCTGCAGCGCGGTGCCGAAGGTGTTCTTGACCTTGAGATCATCGGCGCTGCCGGCCTTGATAAAGGATCGTATAGTTCACGCCGGCGCCGACATAGGGCTTGAAGGCGCCGAAATCGGTAAAATGATACTGGAATGTGAGCGTGGGCGGCAGCAGCCAAACCTTACCAACCTTGCCTAGCCCCATCGAGCCTTGGCCATTGATGTTGGCAAAGGTGGCGCCGAGTATGGGTTCGGCGGCGACGTTGTCCGAGAATATCGAGTTCAGGCGTCACCGTGTTCGAATAGGAAAGACCGGAGCCAGACACCCCATTGACGTAGCCCGAATCCCCAGTGATGACCCCCAAAGCGCGCAGGCGGATCTGCCAGGGCTTGGCCATTCCGCGACCGAAGGACCCTCGTCGGGGCCGCACGGTTCTGGAAGGTCTGACGCGACCGCCTGCTGTCCGATCAGCATCAGGACGACAGCCGCTGTTGCTGCCCGCGCAGGTTCATTCGCTTTGTTGACTGATATCTCTTGCTCTTCAGAACTAACGAATTATCATGCAACTAGTCTATTTGATTAAGATAGATGGAGCTGTGCGCGCATTCTGACCAACTGTGATCGCGTTATTGCTTTTGTCGCAGTCCTCGACCTGTGCTCCTTCGTTCGTGCTTGCTTTCGTCGTGCTCCCGGTCGTCCATACACGTTACCGGCGTGCCAGCCGATCGCGCCGCCAAGCAAAATGTCGCCTAAGCCAATGAACGCGCCCGGGTCGGATTCCTGCCGTAGCTGTGCCCGCCCGGGCTGGTCCCGCAGAAGCAACCGGATAGGCACCGTATTAACCTAGCCGAATGTGGTCCCCCGAGGAGCGCAGGCGGATATGCCAAGAGCTTGACTCCTAGATTGGTGTCGTAGACGGGCACGGGTAAGCGCAACGGGACGGGGGAGGCGGGGAGGCGCAGGTACTTGTGGATGACTCGTCGCGACAACCTGCTGTGCCAGCAGCATCAGGACAACGGCCGTTACTACTCCCTGCGCCAGTTTCATTTATTTGATCCCATGATATTGCTCCTTGCTCTTCAGAAAATGGTAGACTGCGATAGTCCTGCAGTATTGATTGAGGTCGACAGCGTACGGGGGCGCATTTGCGCAAACCGTGCTCGCATTATTTTGCACCTTTGCCGCACCCCTCGACCTGTACTCAGTCATCCGAAGTTCGCTCTCCCCGAGCTCCCGATCCTTTGTGAAAGCTATCGGCGTGCCAGCCGATCGCGCTGCGAAGGAAATTGATGCCAAGACTAATGAATCCAGCGCGCTCCCGATTGTCTTTACCGTGCCCGTGCCCGCCTGCGACGGGCTCGTAGAAATAAGCCGGATAGCCGAGGGCCTGCAGCTTTGCGGCCATCTTGCGCGCGTGGCCCGGGTGAACGCGGTCGTCACGCTTCGTGGTGGCGAGCAGGATCGGCGGATAGGGCTGTCCCGGCGTGGCGGCGTGATAGGCGGAGATTTCCTTCAGGAAAGCCCAATCCTCAGCCTTGTCCGGATCGCCATATTCGTCGATCCAGCTCGCGCCGGCCAGGAGCTTGGTGTAGCGGCGCATGTCGATAAGCGGAACCGTGCAGAACAGCGCGCCGAAATGCTCGGGATAGCGAGTAAGCATGTTGGCGATCAGCAGGCCGCCATTCGAGCCGCCCTCAGCGGCAATCCGCCTCGGTAGTGTGATGCCCCTTCGTACGAGGTCGGCTGCTACGGCAGCGAAATCGTCATGGGCGAGACGCTTGCCCTCCCTCCGTCCGGCATCGTGCCAGCGGGTGCCGAACTCGCCGCCCCCGCGGATATTTGCCACCACACACGTGCCGCCGCGTTCGAGCCACAGCTTGCCGAGCGAGGAGTTGTAGTGGGGCAGGAGCGATATGCCGAACCCGCCATACGCGGAAAGGTGAACCGGGGCATCTCCGTTCCCGTTCGCCGGACCGACCTGCATATAGGGAATCAATTCATCATCGATCGAGACTGCCTCGTGGCGCGTGACCACCAGTCCGGATGCGTCGAAATTCTCCGGGCTGCGCTTCAGGACCACTGGAGCGCCAAGAGGCGGCGCATCATTGAGATCGAGTAGGAGCAGTTGCGACGGTGTGATCGGGTCCTGAGCCGAAACGAGGACCTCTCCATTGGTCTCGTGATCTGCCGCATCGAGGGACCAGAGGTGGACGGTCCCTTGCGCGGGCACCGTGTCCAGGGCTCGGCGCGTCCATTCCTGGCGACCCGGGGTGAACACCTCGAAACGCGGAGCGAGGTTCTCGAGGTAGGCGACAATGAGCTTCCCGTCATTCCAGAAGAATGACTGCAGACAGCGCCTCTCGCCCGGTTCAAACAGGGTGCTGAAACGGCGTTCGCCACCGATGAAAGAAGAAAGCGAGATGCCGATCAGCGCGTCCGCGGGATGGGTGGTCCCTCTCACTGTCCAGGGCTTGCGCGGCTTTACCGCCAGCCAATCACCGAAGCTGGCCCACCAGGCATCCCGAGGAAGGTTGATCTCAAGCTTCGGCCCGCTCCTGTCGCCGATTTGGACTATCTGCTTGAAGAAGCCAGTATTCTCGATGAACCAAAGGCGCTCGTTCTCGACCGTGCGGTCCAGATGACCAGACACGCTTAGGGATTCGGAACCCGTCTTGAAGATTACCGGCGCGGTGAGGGGATCGGCGCCACGCTTCCACAACCGCACGGCCCGCGCGAAGCCGGAACGGGTGGCCATGTCATGACCAAGCGCACTGAAAAGCAGAAGCGTGTCAGGGTCGAGCCAATTTATCCCGCCCTTGGCCTCTGGGAGATTGAACCCGTCGGCGACAATGCTCAAAGAGCTAAGGTCGAATTCGCGATGCACGACCGCGTCGCTGCCCCCGCGCGACAGGCGCAAGACGGCTCTTTCGCGCGTCTCAGGCTCGATCGACGCGCCGCCCCAGACCCAGTCTTCTCCGTCGCTAGCGGCCAGGGCGTCCAGATCGACCAGTAGCTCCCACTGGGGATCCGCATTCATGTAAGCGGCAAGGGTGGTCCGGCGCCACAACCCGCGCGGGTTTCCGGCATCTTGCCAGAAATTATAGAGGTACTGACCGCGGCGCGTGACGAGCGGAATCCTGTCGAAACGGTCGAACATCACTCTAAGCGCCGCCCGGTCGCGCTCGAACTGCGTTCCCGCGAAGTGCTTCAGGGTCTTTGCCGACTGGCTGGCGGTCCACGCAAGTGCCCGTTCGCCTTCTACATCTTCGAGCCAAAGATGGGGGTCATCGTCGGGCGCATTCAGCGTTGGGCGAAAATCGAATTCGCTCATGACCGAAAGACCTGAGAAATGAAAGCGGAAGGGCTCTCGTCCGCTCGAGACGGCCCAATGTTTGCGGCGGTGTCCGCATGTTCGAAAAGCGTGATCATGGATGAGTTCTTCCCAACCGGTGGCGTCGCAGTGCTCCTGCACATAGGACCGCAGCTCTCGTGCCAACTCGGAAGCCCTTACGGAACAATGCGATCGCTCTGACAGCGCCGTGTCAGATGTCAGACATCGTCGCGAATGCGACAACGAGTGCACCGCGTAATCACCGGATCAACTCAGGCCCGATAGCTGACACCGTGCAGCTCACAAGGAATTTGGTTGGCCGCCGACATCTTCGCTCCGGAAGGCTTCGCGTATGCGAGTCAATGGCGGCCACCATGATGCGATGGACGAGTGAGCGACGAAGACCGGCTGCCACCTGTGGGTTTAGACCCCGCCGGCGGCAAAAACCGGAGCCAGGCAAGGAATTGGACGCCGCTTGGGCGATCTGAGGGTTGCCCAAGCTCTACCGCAATCTCGGCCTGCACCGTCCCCTTGATTGGATTCTTGAAGTCTGTCGATCAAGCCAGCAAGCTGTTCGGGCGAATGCAGTGGACTGGTCGCCAAGGCAGGTTGGGGTGATGTCGGGCCGCCGTCCGATATGCGATACGCGGGTTCAGGAGGGGCGGTAGAGTCCATGAGAGAAAATTCCCCCAGGAGACCTCCCGATCACTGACCTTATAGCGCTAGCGCTATGACAACTTGCCCATAACCAGCGTGCAATCCACCGCGGCGCCCACTGCCCCTCAAGGAAAATCTGGCACGGGTCTCACGAGCCGATCACGGACTTGAAATCAATTGCGTTGGCCTGCACAGGCCGGGGTGGCTGCCGCTATGCGGATGCGACGGCCTGGATGCGTGGTGCGCGCGCCTTCTACTCTCGACAGTGCCGATGGCACACGGTTCGACGAAATGCCTCTATCGAGGTCTGGTGCGCTCAGCGCCGGCATTGGCTGAAAAGGTCCAGAGGCCGGCCCAGGCTGCACGGGAGCACTCAATCCCATTCAACCCGTTCTTCGCAACGGCTTGCCCGCGGACACGTCGGTATGAAGCACGTTCCCAAGTCCTTCGAGGTTAAGCGAACACCGAAATGCCGACTCGGTCGCAGCGCTACTGTTCGGCATAAAGTCTATTTTGCGTCATCGAAAAAAAGTAATTGATCAGCTTTTACGGCTGTTTCTGGGTAAACCTCTAAATATCTCATTGTATTGTTGTCATGTATACGGTCGCGAACATAGAAAAATCCTATCTTAATGTTCTTACGAAGCGAACGTATGTTCGTTGGTCGAACGAATGAAGTCACTTTCTCCAGTTTTAAATATTCAAAAGCAAATTGGACAACCGCCCTGCCGGCCTCGACTGCTATCCCCTTTCCCGAAGCCGCAAGGTTGAGACAAGTTACTATTTCAACATTATTCGGATCTTCTGGAAGGTACAGGCCGCTGCGAGCCAACCCACAGTAGCCAGCGAATTTGTTGCCTTGGTCTGGATCTTTGACGAACAGCATCCATAAGCCGAAACGATTGTTCTGCCAATGATTAATGAACTCAAATAGTGCAGCTTTCGACTGCTCAATCGTCGGAGCGAGTCCACCCCTGGCGTTAACCACGAACGGATCGCTACGAAGGCCATGCAAAAGAAGCTCGTCGCTATGCGACGGCGGCCTCAGGAATAGGTGTGGCGTTTCTAAGATGTGCATAAGCAGATGCCTTGTTTCTAAAAACTTAAAGTTAGGGGCACCTAAAGAAGGTGCAGTATGGTTCCTAGATGGAACGTGCAGCTTGATTCCAAGAATACTCATTACTTGGATAAAATTCTGGTAAATCTCTGCAAAAATATTGTTTCAGAAATGCAGAAGGCTGATAAAACCCGCCGAGAGGCGCATCCATTTTCACGAAGATTTATCTTAAGTCACACAATGAGGTTGCGTACTTGCGCAGAAATGGAGAACGACGCCCTTGGCATAGGCCCACCTCCGACCGCTCGGTGGGCGCGCAGCTGTGTTTCGCGATTGCGTGACAGCAAACGCCTTGCTCGCCCGCTTCGGTGATCACCATCCGCGGTCACAGCTCCCGACGTCGCGAAAAGCGTCACTCCGGCCTTGCGACGGCCTCGAGACCACGAAACCGCAAGCAGATGAGATCAGTCTTCGTTTCGCCCAAGGAGCCGAATCCTTACTTCGCTTGACAGTACACCCGGACCAAGGGCAGTGGGGACAAGTCTGCCTCGGAAATCAGCGGCATCCAGGGGCAAGCGAAGCTCAGCCGCTGCATTCCACAGCGCTCTGAAAACCCCGGCGTGAGCACCACCCAAGAAGCGATTGCGGGCCTCGCCGGTCTGTTTTTCGGTCCTCTGAGCAGTCGCCTTCACCTGTACAACTATACAGGATGCCCTAGCGTGAATCTTGGTCTCCAATGGCGGGGAACTTCCCCCAGGAGACCTCCATGGCCAAGCTTATATCGCTGGCGCTACGACGACCTGCGCACAATCAACTAGAAACCCACCGCTGCGGCACGCGGTCTTCAAGGAACGTCAGGAATGCGGCGCAGGAACCGGCCACTGGCGGCGAGCCAACTCACTTGGCCAGCTCGGGCCGTGCTGGCTGCGCTGGTTCGGTCATGTCGCCGCTATTTGCCGGCGTGTTCGGCCCTGAACGGTGCCGACCGCAACAGCTTCGACGAAACGCATTCGTCGAGGTCTGGTGGCCCCTGCGCCGGTGCTTTGCCAACCGGCATGATGTTTCGACCTGCCTGGGGGCTGGCAGGGGAGCAAAATGATGCCTGCAGTTCTCGTGAATGGCGCCGATGGGGCTGATTGGCGCGATGAAAGATCATACGATTACACCTCAGCTCTGACGCCGCGCGAATGGGCCTGGGAGTTCTTACGCCGGAATCCAGCATTCCAGCCTGATGTGACCACAGCAAGCCGGCAGGCCAATACTTTGTCGTACCGACCTTTTCTCAATGTGGTCACCGTGGCCTGCGAACTGTCACGCTGGGGTGTTCTGTTTCGCCGAGTCTCATGGGCGCAATTCGGTCGTATTCTGGTCTCCGCTATGGTGCGCTCATGTGCTGCCGGTCATTGCAGAACAGCTGTCCGCGTGGTCGGGCACAGCGCCGTTCGAGCTCTCGGCATTGCCGTGCCGTTCGACGGTTCTGCTAGCCCCCGACAAGGGCCAGCATGTTCTTCTTCGGGATACCAAGCACACGCTCCAACTCGCCGTCTCTGGCGCGGATATCTTGCACCCCGTTTGCCTCCGTACCGAGGCCATCTGGCCCGAGACCCTTTCGAAGCACCGTCTTAGGGCGATCGAGTCCCTCAATCGTCTAAATGTGGGTCAACAGCTTCCTGCCCGCTTATTCCCGCCAGAAAAGCGGGGTCCTCGTTTGACCTTCGTTCTTCGTGCGCTCGACGGCTCACTTGCTGGGGCGTCACATCGCGAGCTCGCCGAAGCGCTGATTGGTCAACAGCGCGTCCATGCCGACTGGAGGGATCCTCGCGATCATCTGCGCGACCGCATTCGCCGCGCTGTCTCTCGTGGCCGCGCCCTCATGCATGGAGGGTACAGGGATTTCCTTTTTTGAAAAGTGACGGTCCGCCCCGTACATCAGCCGGCGAACAGTTCGGATCCAGAACGTCAGTTCGCCCGGTCCCACTTGGCGGGGAAAGACCTTACAGGTGCGCTCTGGTTCAACCCGTCAGTCGATGCCGAGAGGCACGTTCGAATGTTCCACAGGTGACAATGTCGAGTACGCAACGGAGAAAAAAGCTGCCGCGTCGGGTATACGCTATACGCAGCGGCCGAGCCAGTTCTTCCCAGCAACGGCAGACCGCCGGCATGGCTACGTGGGTGTAGTTCGACTAACTTGTCATGCTTATCACTTCTTTTGCGGCCAGCTTTCCACCAGATTGCGCTGGGTTGACGGCCCGGAACGTAGAGGGAGCACGTTCAGGCTTGGTGTCGGGGTGCCTTCGGCTTGTTGGTTCAGATGATCTGGCCCAGATCCGCAAGGCAATCGACCACGTAATCCGGTCTGAATGGAAACCGCTCTATGTCAGCCAGTTTGGTCACTCCAGTAAGCACAAGGGCTGTTTTCAGGCCCGATTCCAGCCCTGCGAGCACGTCGGTATCCATGCGGTCCCCGACCATGATGGTATCGACAGCTCGCACTCCCAGCCGGTCGAGCGCATTGCGCATCATGAACGGGTTCGGCTTCCCGACGAAATAGGGCTGACGGCCGGTGGCCTTCTCTATTAGTGCTGCGACTGCCCCGCACGCCGGATGGGAGCCTCGTTCGGTCGGGCCAGTCGCATCTGGATTGGTGGCGAGAAAACGCGCTCCCTTCGCCACAAGCTCGGCGCCAGTTGCGATCTGCTCATAGTGGTACGAAATTGTATCCCCGAGGACCACGAACTCGGGCGAAAACTCCGTTATCCGGCAGCCTGCCTGCCGCAGAGCCTCAACCAGACCGTGGTCGCCGATGACATAGGCAGATGATCCGGGCTTTTGCAGTTCCATGAACCGCGCAGTGGCGAGCGCCGATGTGTAGATGTGCTCTGGCTGCACGGCGAAGCCAACCGCTCTTAGACGCTCGGCATGATCTTCGGGTGTGAAGCGCGAGTTGTTGGTGAAGATCTGAAACGGCTCACCCGTGGCGATTAGCCCGGCCACATAGCCGACCGAGCCAGCAATCGGTTGGCCGCCGCGGACCAGGACTCCGTCCATGTCGAGCAGATGCGCTGTGATCATTGGATATCAACCCTCGATGTCTTTCGTGCATGCACGGCCTGAGCACGGCTTGTGTCACTGATCTTCTCCAGGCGAGAATGCCGGCGACTGTACCGATTGAGAGCGATGCGCGAAGGGCGCCCAGTTGGCCGTGCGGCAATAAGGAGGTTGCGGCGTAAACGTGTCGGGCGCACCGCTCGCCGTGCCGACGCCCTGCGCCGTCGGCTGCCGACTTCGCTGCGTCAACGCAGCTGATGGACAATGCGTCTCTAGTTCCCAGCGAACCACAAGCCTGGCGAGACGTGCCGCGCTTGGATCAGGATGCGCAACCTGCCGTCCGCTTGTGGCACCTTGCCTCGTCGCTGTAGAGGCGGTTCACGTAGCACGGCGTCTAGATCTCACTTAAGGCGCGCAGGCCAGGGGCGCGGTGAACGACCCGAAACCAGCCGGAAGAAGGTTCGCCAAAGCGTTCGATCATCCCTTTGGTTCATTCTGCGCCTGAGGCGGCCCATCCCATAGAGATCAGATGCCGCCCATGCAGAGGTATTTCATTTCGAGGTAGTCTTCGAGCCCGTGGCGGGAACCCTCTCGCCCAATGCCGGACTGCTTGATGCCACCAAAGGGCGCCGCTTCCGAAGACATACGCCCCGTGTTGATGCCAACCATGCCGTATTCCAACGCCTCGGCAACGCGCCAGACACGCTTCAGATTGGAGGCATAGAAATAGGCGGCGAGGCCGTAGATCGTGTCGTTGGCCTCACGCACTACCTGATCCGCATCGGTGAATTGAATGATCGGAGCCAGTGGCCCGAAAGTCTCCTCTTGCGCAACCGCCATGCTGCTGGAAATTTCAGTGAGGACTGTCGGTTTGAAGAAGGTCCCATCCTTGCCAATACGTTCGCCCCCGCATCGAATTGTCCCACCCTTGGCAACGGCATCTGCGATGTGGGACTCGATCTTGGCCAAAGCATGCAAGTCGATGAGCGGTCCGACGTCCACTGCCGGAGCGAAGCCGTCGCCGACCGACAAGGACCGGGCTTTCTCCACGAACTTTTCGACGAATTCATCGTGAACGCTCGATTGGACGTAAAGCCGGTTCGCTGAAACGCAAGTCTGGCCGGCGTTGCGGAACTTCGCCTGGATCGCGCCGTCAACCGCAGCGTCGATGTCGGCGTCGTCGAAGACGATGAAAGGGGCATTGCCGCCGAGCTCGAGACTGACCTTCTTGATCTGGTCCGAGCACTGGCGCATGAGCAGCCGGCCAACCTCGGTCGAGCCTGTGAAGCTGATCTTTCGAACCTTGGGATTAGAGCAAAGTTCGCGTCCGACGTCATCACCTTCAGATGCATAAACTAGGTTGACGACGCCTTCGGGAAAGCCGGCCTGGTGCGCGAGGGCGAACATTGCACCTGCCACAAGCGGCGTCTGTTCAGCAGGCTTAAGCACGATCGCGCAGCCCGCCGCCAGGGCTGGCGAGATCTTGCGCGCCACCATCGACGCCGGGAAATTCCAAGGCGTAATCGTGCCGACCACACCGATCGGCTGCTTGATCACCAGCATGCGACGGTCTGTCGACGGCGCGGGGATCGTCTCGCCATAGATGCGATTGGCCTCTTCGGCGTACCATTGCAGATACGCGGCCGCGTGCGAAACCTCCGACTTGGCTTCGGCAACGGGCTTGCCCATCTCTGCAGTGAGTATCGCGGCAAGATCGTCGGTGTGGTCAATGATCAGCTGATGCCAACGCCACAAAGCGTCACTGCGTTCTCGGGCGGCCAGCCCCGCCCATCCTGGCTGCGCCAGGTAAGCCTTCTCGATCGCAGCGCGCGTTTCTTCCACACCCATGTCGGGAAGCACCGCCAGCACTTCGCCGCTCGATGGATTGATGACTTCGAATGTGCGCTCGCTAGCCGGCGCGCCAAGCGCCGGCAAGCGATCGATGGCGCCAAACAGGTCCGGGGATTTCAGGTGGCGGATCATCGGTAGGCATAGGGGCATACCGGGTTCCTCTTAAACGCGGCGGATGAGTTGTCGGGCGGGTGTCGGTCTATTCCGCACCTGCGGGTTCCTTATAGGGCCTCCGCCAGACAGCTAGTAGACCATCCCCGAATTTGAAAGGTCGAATTGCTCAAGGCTTTAGTCTGGTTGGTGGTCTCATTAGGAGACAAACCGAACAGTGGATATGGGCTTGCCCAAGCGCAGGTATTACGTGGCGCTCTTCCGCTCTGCGTCTACGCCGCAGGGGCCCACAGTGAAGGTCACATCTTGGATGCCGAAGCCATCAGCAGTCTCGGCATCCCTCAGTGGCCTGACGGATAACCTGCGCTACTTGGCGCAACCGGCTCCCTCGGCGGTCTGGCAGAGGTTCGGACGGAGGCGGAGTCCATCACATGCAACTCGCTTATATTGGCGTTGGCGAGCTCACCTTGTCACCTTTCGACGTGCGAGACGGCAAGCGGGCGCCGGACATATCCGATGTCGTGCCGTCCATCCGCCGGCGCAGCATCCTCCAGTCGCTGTTGGTCCCAAAAACGGCAGTCCAGACACTTTCGACATCGTCGCCGGACGGCGGCGTCACCACGCCGCAAAGACAAATCGCCGATGAGCGCAAGCCGGGAAGACCTGCGCGCCATCATGAACCGGCGACGATGTGGCCGCTCTCTCACCCTCGCTAATCGAGAACATCGGGTGAAGTCGCGCAACGGGTTCGCCCAGTTGCCCAAGGCAGGCGGCGCCGTGGCGCAATCGGCAATACCTGCCGCCGCGAGCTCGAGGCCGAGAGAGCGCATAGTTGACGCTAGCGACCAAGGAACGGGTAGAAGGAATGGCTGTCGCTGTTCAACAACCTACGCGCCGCGCCGCGGGCCGAATGGAGGCATGGCTGCACGGGACAGTTGATGCCACCGAAGTTCGCGCTGTTTGCGATCTATCCCCGCCAGATCCTCCTCGATCTCTTTGGCGAGGAGAGCTATTTCACCGCCGACGTCGATACGGCGATTGCGAGGCGCCAGGCAGGCTATCTCGACGCCGGACGGTCCGATGTTGTTGTTATGGAAGCCAATCACTGTTCCATTTCTGGGAGTACAAGACGGACGATGCCAAAGACGAAGGGCGGCACAGCCCGCCTACAATTGGGTTCATACCATCTGCCAAGTCATTTGCGGTTTCTCGGCTTCTTTCAGTGGAAAGGCGCACCAAGAGCGGGGCATACCTCAATACAAGCGTCCGCAGCCTTCAACATACGTTCACTTGGGTTAAATCCTGGCAGCATTTGCCCCAGGATCATAGCGTTGAGGAACAGCGAACCGCCCAGACGCGGATGAGTCGTGTGCCCTATCGCCAAACTGTAGTTTGAAGGCCTACCACCATAGCGGAATGCAATATTCCGCGCATTTGAGAGGCCAGATACACCGCGTCTCTTTTTACCTTCAGCACTCATTGTTTTCTCTTCTGTTTATGCTCTCATCGAGAGATGGGTAACCAAAAGACAAGAAAAATTGTGCAGTAAATTACGCCAACGTAATCAACCGCGTATGCTACCGTGCTCGTTCTCTTCATCCTTGCCGGCAGAGAGAACGCAATTATCCTTTGAGTTCCTTCCCGCTGAAACCTTCCGAAGCTTTGACTTCGCTGTCCGGCAACAAGGCGAAACACCTCGCTCGATGTTGCCACCTCCAATTTGCAAAGGCCGTGCCAACACCTCAGCGCCCAATAAGCGCCGTTTGCTTTGAAAACCTCGACGGTGCTCAGATATAGGTTGTAGTGAACCTGACATTTTGCCTGCCGCAGAGTCGCGCTCGTTGACGCTCATTCCGGAGAGAAGCTGGCCCGGGCTGCGATCGACCGGCTCTGTCATTGGTGACCGCCAGAACCGAAGCGGTGGTCGCGAAGGTCAGCGCCGTCGCAAAATGTGGCCTTGTGCACCCAGCCAGACCGAAGTTCCACGTTACCGGCGATGGGCAAAGTTCGAGGCGAAGTGTGAGTTGCCCCTCATTTCGCCGATGCTGCGTCCTCGACGCACTTGCGGGACAAAATGGATGCGTGGGCAGCGCAGGGCCAGCTGAGCCATCAGTATTTTGCGAGACCTGACGCGAGCGTCATCTTGAGTGAATCAATGTGAGCGCATTCTTTGGTGGGTGATCATCGGATGACTTCTCTTTAGTCTGTGAGGCGTTTGCGGGATCGCACATGCCGTGCCAAACAGGAAACTCGTCTCGGCAACGTGAGTAATCGGACTCTGCTATGTTGCCGATCCAACATTGTCCGACATCGAACGCCAGTTTAAGGGAAGCGCTTGCCGCTTAAGGTGATATCGTCGTACCGGGGCATAGCGGCGCTCGCCGGCAGCATGAGTAAAATTCACGACAGAAGGATCGCCGACCGCGTGGCTAGCGCTGGGCCCGCAACACCGCGCTTCGGACAGGACCTTGGCCAATCGACCGCGTCGCCACCATCGTAAGTTCGCGTACAGCCGCGAGGTTTTTGGCCTCGGTCGGATAATATCGCCGACAGGGTCAAGACCCAGAAGAGTTGCCGCACGCCGTCGCGATGGGAGCAGCCTACATGCCGGCATAGACTAGAGGTGCCGCTGAGCGGTTTGAGGGAGTGGCATACCTTGCGCGTCTGGTGCAGAAATTGCTTGCGTCACGCCGAAGTAAGGTCGGCCACGCTAATCCGCCGGCATGGCAAAGGCGCGCTAATCGGCACGGTCGAGGGCAGTTGACTGCCCGGGAATTGGGCCGGCTCCTCGCCAGCGACAATGCCAGCGAGTTCATCTCGAATGCCATCCTTTCCCGAGCGGGTCAGAACCGGTCGAATGTCATTACATTGCGCACGGCCCGTCGCCATCGCCATGTGGCGCGCCGAGCTGCAACACCGCGCGGCGGTACAGGCGTGAGAGCTGGAAGCATGCAGCGATCCGCCGATATCGACCGCCGGGCGGTCCAACTCGCCGGCGGCATGATTGATCGCCGCCGCCAATCAGATGCTCGAGGAAATGCCCGTTCGCCGAATTTCCCGGGCGGGCTCGTCGGCGCTGCCGATCTTGTACCGCACCATATGGGTGATAGTTGGCGCGCGGTGATCGGGGACTAGGACCACTTCCATGCCTTTGTCGAGCAGAAAATTCGTCGCCTTGATGTCATCGCTGGCCGCCATAACCGAAGCGCCAGACCGAAGGTTCATCGACCGCCTAGCTTGTAGTTGCCGGGCGATGCGCAAAGTTCGAGGCAAAGGAGTTGCCCCTCATTTTGCCGATGCTGCGTCCTCGACGCCCTTGCGGGACAAACTGGATCGGTGGGCAGCGCAGGGCCAACTGAGCCATCAGTATTTTGCGAGGCCAGACGCGAGCGTCATCTTGAGTGAATCAATGTGAGGGCATTCTTTGGTGGGTGATCATCGGATGACTTCTCTTTAGTCTGTGAGGCGTTTGCGGGATCGCGCACATGCCGTGCCAAACAAGAAACTCGTCTCGGCAACGTGAGTAATCGGATTCTGCTATGTTGCCGATCCGACATTGTCCGACATCGAACGCCAGTTTACGGGAAGCGCTTGCCGCTTAAGGTGATATCGTCGGCGTCACCGGGGCATGGCGGCGCTCGCCGGCAGCATGAGTAAAATTCACGACAGAAGGATCGCCGACCGCGTGGCTAGCGCTGGGCCCGCGAAACCGCGCTTTGGACAGGACCTTGGCCCAATCGACCGCGTGGCCACCATCGTAAGTTCGCGTACAGCCGCGGCCAAGATCCTTGCCGTCTTCGACGAGCGTAGTGGCATCAGGGGGGCCGGGCGACAGTTCGAGGGCGGAGTCTTTCTGAACGTGACTCTACGCTCAACGCCGCGTGACGCAAATGTCCTGAGGTTGTCAGGCTGCTGTCAGGTCCGGGTGTCACAAGCCGGCTGTTACTGCCCTGCCATTCACCGTTAATTGGAACTCCCCATGATTAATCTAAAAGCCGGCCGGATCGCCCTTTCAGCCCTACTGCTGCTGGTTTCCCTGCTGGCGAAATATGGTCCAACTGTCACACACTTAGTGCTCCAGCACGAATACAATAGCCAGCTCCGCAAGGATAGGGAGAAGGTCATTTCAGACCGGCACGACGCACTCTTCAACGACCCAGCTGCGCCAACTGCTGGCAACCCAAATGGCGACCACCATATCGCCGTATTTTTGGACTCCAACGACCCGCAGCGCCGCGCGGTAGACCGTACGATCCAGCAAGCCCTCAAGCATGATCCCGAGCTGAAGGTTTACTACATACCTTATTCGAGCACGAGACCGGGTTCCAAATTTGCTGCACGGGCGGTGCTCGCCGCCAGCAAACAGGGAAAATTTGAGGCGTTCCATCACCGCCTAATGGCTACTAGCCTCCGGCTCAGCGGATCCGACATTTTGGATATCGCACGAGACGAGGGCCTCGACGTTGAGCGACTCAAGCGGGACATCAAGGACCCCGGAATCGTAAACACCGTCAAGCACAATTCCGCGCTCGCCAAGAAGCTGTCCATCCACGGCGGGCCGGCGGTCGTTGTCGGCAAACGAGTGGTTTCAGGTGCGGCTAACATGCACTATTTGGACCGCTACCTCGCCAACGAGCGGGAAAAGCATAGGCGTCCTGCCGGATCACCAACTTCGGCATTTTGACAGGGCTGGCCGCCGGTGCAACCTCTCTGGCCACGAGTGCCGCCTCTCGTGCCGGGCCAAATCTCAATATGGCCCGGCAACGCGGTAGTGGGCGGCCCGCGCGGTGCTATGCAACGCACCGGGCAAAGGGCAATGACTAAGCCGTCCTGAACATCGCATCGGAGTTCAACGTCTTTGCACCAATGCCCAGGAATGGTCGCCGCGACAAACAACGTCTGCGAACGGTCGCTGAGAGCCGCCGTCGTTCAACGAGAGATCACCAACGGCTATCCTGAGGAGGCGGCCCCATGAATCGCTGCACATCATCATTTGCTATTCTTGCTTTCGGCACGTTCTGCACAAATGGCGGCGCATTCGACCATCTATTCAGTGCCCGACAGGAGCGTCGTGTTTCTTGGTGGCGTTGGCTACACCTGGCCGAAGGGCAACGAGTTTGTCTATGACGAAGGGGGCAATCGTGTCAGCAAATTGATCTGGGAAACCGGCGCGCCGGTGCTGACTAGGGCTAAAGGCCGAGGTCTGGAACAACTGGATCATTTCAGCAAGCCGTCTTCGGTTCTCCGGCAACAGCCATATGGAAGACTATGATTAGCTCAAGGAAGCGCCGAGCTCTGCCGAACGGGTTGGCTTGGGGCGGGGCCGTGGCATGCTTGTCTCACGCCAGTGGATTGGGATGTGGTGTGCCCCGCCAAAGCTGCCTTCCTCTGGCGAGCCGGCCCACCGCGGGTTTGGTTACCGCCCCTGTTTGACATTCCCGTTGCCCAGCAGCGTACAATGCTTCCTACGCCCAACCTGGTCGCTGCAGCAAACCAGGGTCATCGAGGGATTCGAATAATCGCCTCAAAACCATCCCCGCGACCCGTGGCAGGCGAGGCAAGTTCAAGGCTGCCACCGACCTTCTTGATAACATAATTAGCGACGGGTAGACCCTGGCCTGGGACAGTTGCCCGAGTCGCCAGACGCACAAAACGCTCTGTTATCTCGTCAAGGTCTGGGAGGGGCACCACCGGTCCTGCGTTTACAATGGCGATGGTTCCATCAGCTCTGACGGAAACTGTCGTCGGGATATCGGGCAGTCCATGTGTGAGTGCGTTGTCGATGAGGCATCGAAGCACGACGGGAATTCTAACGGCGTGGTCTGCTTTGCACTCCCAGGCGGGGCAGCCGTCGACGTCAAGGATTAGCCGTCCGGCAAACCACGGCTTTTTCAAGAAGTCATCAACGACTGACCGAACCTTTTGGACAAGATCGACAGGGTCTCCGAGGCCGTTCCGTGATTCTTCCACGAAACTGTACCCCAAGCCACGCAGTGTCGCTATTCGGTCCCTGCCGATCTTCTTGCGGAGCCGGCTAACATAAACCTCCACGGTATTGCTCTCACTTTCCGAACCTAAGGAAAGGAGTTCTTCCTCGATCTTCCTCTTCAAAACTACCGCTCCGGGTCGGGATAGAACGCAGTCGAGAATCGCCCATTCGCGTGCAGTCAGGTTGACCGGCTGCCCGTCGAGGGCGACGCGCCGCTCAGCCGCGTTTATGGACAGCGCCCCGACAGAATATGGCTTCGGGAAGTTCCCGTGACTACGCGCCACGGCATGAATGCGCGCGGAAAGTTCGCGGGGATCGAACGGCTTGACCAAGTAGTCGGCGGCACCAGCATTGAGCCCCTCGATGCGGTCCTCGACCGTATGGCGAGCTGTCACGATGATGACGGGTGTCGAATCACGCCCCTTCCTCATCTCCCGCAAGTAGTCCAGGCCGTTACCGTCTGGCAGGTTAATATCGAGCAGAACAAGCCCGTAGGGAATCCCACTTGCGTGATACCGCGCTTCGGACAGGTCCTTGGCCCATTCAACCGCGTGGCCATCAGCTATCATATGTTCTCGTACAGCGCTGCCAAAGTCCTCGCTGTCTTCAATGAGCAAAATTCGCATGCCGAGCTCCAATAATTGGGCAGGGTTCGTGCCCTATTGACGGAACCTGACAATAGGCTGAACGCCGTAGCGCAAATGTTCCGGCGGCTTTCAGGCTGCCGTCAGGTGCGCGTGCCAGAAGGGCGGTGATTATAACAACCGATTAGAGGCAAGTTATGAACGTCATCTTGATCACGGCACTTTCTCTTTATGCGACCATCGTCGGTGCTGCACCGGCCGCCGGGAACTTAGAGGTTGGGATCGCCGAATGGCAACCGCGCCAAGCCGTACTGACCAAGCCTGAAGCGGAGCAAAGGCACCTCCGTTTGATTAGAGGGAAGACGGCGGGTCAGATGGCGTCGAGTCGATGGGCAACCGTCGAAACGCACTTCGACCGCGTAGCTTCGCGCGTGTGGGTGGTGCCGGCGCAGGGGGCTAAGGATAAAGCGATGCGTCACCTACAATGTCTGGAAGCCCTGTCTTAGGATTGTTCCACTGTAGCCTCGAGATTGGCCTAGTGGTGTTATTCTTCGTGGATGAAATATGATCAGCACGAGCGAACTGCCAATGCCCGCTGCGGCCCTCATCATCGAAATCCCGCCTTATTCATGCGCCCGCGATGCCAAGGATGCACTGTCATATCCTGAGTGCAGGATCTTCAAGTCCTGAGTGCATGACCAAGCGTAAATCGCGCTACCTGGCCACAATCCGTCGGGAGCATGGAAGAGGATCTTGCTAACCTAGACAGCACTCGTGGCCATCACCGGCTGGCAGCATCCGAAGGGGGCGAGGGGGCCCGTGTCTGCTTGCAAATCCGTCGGCTCAGATCGCGCTTTTTTATCGGCGGCGGGCTCGGAAGGGTCAGTACAACGAGAACTTCGTTCGAGCCATCACCATTCAATGTCTGAATGCGCCGCCCACGCGTGCGTCGCTTGACAGGAAACCGTCGTCAGAATGCGGCCAAAGCAAACGTCCAAAATTCGCAATTGCATTGGAAGGAGCGTTGTTCCGGCCTGCCTTCTCTTGGGTCCCATCGCGTTGGCCCTAGGACTGCTGCTGCTGCTAACTGCCTAGGAAAGGGACAATGAATGCTCGCCCGCTGCTTCAGGATTTTCGTCGCCGAGTGTTCGCGTTCCCAATCATGCTTCCGCGTCGCTCGCCACTTCGCAGCGGAAAAAGCTCTTGCCGGAGCCAATCTCCGTTCGGGCAGGTGGCAGTGTGCGCCGCCACCGCTGAATGAACCGACAGGGCAGGGCGGCGAAGATTACCCGGCTCCTTCCTGCGACGCGGCGGCTTCCTGCCGTCTCTTAAGTTGGATGTGCACGTATTCGCGCTTCATTGACCATAAGCCGGATCGGGCTGGCGTAGGTATTTCAGCGGCCTTCTAGGTGCCCCGCCGCCACGTGCGGACGACGCCCGCATCAACCGGCGGGCAGATGCGCCGAGGGCAACAAGCGCGCCTGACGTAATGCCGCCAGATCGGCCGAGCCGGTGCAGAAACAGGCGACGGCCAACTGGCGGATGACGATCTCGAAATGCGCGACAACCGCCTCGGTGGACACCGTCGCCGCGCGCAGCACGCCGGCCGCCTGCCCAGCGATGTCCGCGCCCAGGCGAATGGCCTTGGCCACGTCGACGCCGTCGCGGATTCCGCCCGACGCGATCAGCTTCACCGCCGGCAGCGCCCGACGTACCGCCTGCACGCTGGCCGGGGTCGGAATCCCCCAATCGGCGAAGGCCAGCGCCACTGCACGGTCGGCGGCATCGCGGGCGCGCTCGCCCTCCACCGCGGCCCAACAGGTGCCGCCGGCGCCGGCGACATCGATCACCGCCACGCCCGCCTCGACGAGCACACAGGCCACCGAGGCGGACAGGCCCGACCCCACTTCCTTGGCCACGATCGGCACGCCCACGCAACGCGCGGCGCGAGCGATCTGCGCCAGGACGCCGCGCCAGTCGCTGTCGCCCTCCGGCTGTACCGCTTCCTGCAGCGGATTGAGATGGACGATGAGTCCATCGGCCTCCAGCGCAGCGCCAGTTCGCGATAGAACGTCACGATCAGCATTTCGTCCTGCGGATCGCGGCCGGTGCGGGCGCTGGTCTCACGCAGGCTCGGGTGGATGCGCTGCAGGATGTACTGGCCGCCCCTGACCGCTTCCATCGCATGCTCGTCGGCGAACCCGGTCAGGGAACGCCCCCACTCCAGCACCTGCTGCAACGCCCGTTCGGTCTGGATCATGGCGACGCTCCTGCTCCCCCGGCCAGGACGCGCCGCCCCCAATGAAGCGCCAGCCACAACCCGGCGAGTTCGGCCACGCGCACGACCCGGATGGGGCAATACAGTTCCTTGCCGATCCACAGCGGCGTCTGCGGTAAGGCATGCGCCGCATGGCGGGCGAGCATCCACTCCAGCGCACGCCCCACCGCCTGCGCGATGCGCCGGCGCTCTGTCGGCTCTTCGCTCCCGTCCATCACGTGCAACGCGAACAGCGCATAGGCGGTTTCCTCGAATGTGGACGCGCGACCGGCGCCCCAGCCGCCGTCGTCACGCTGCGCCTGCAGCAGCGCCGCTAGCGCGCGCTCGTCGCGCCACTGGGGCTTGCCTTGCGCCAGCGCAGCGACCGCATGCGCGGTGGGATACAGCCACGAAACGTGCCATTTTTCGTTGTCCCATAGACCGTGTGGGTTGCGATTGGCCTCGACGTAGGCGCCGGTGCCGGCGTCGGGCTTTCCCAATAGTCGCAATGCATGCAGGGCATGTATGTTGGTCGACACTGAGGCATTGCGCTCGCCGGGAAAGGTGACGAACAGCTCGCCGATTTCGAAATGGCGCAACGCATCGACCGCCGGGTCGCGGCCTGCAAGGCGCAGGACGCACAACGCAACGGCGGTGTCGTCCGCATCGGCCGCGAAGTGCAAGGCCGGGCCCAGACCGCGCACGCCCAGGCGGGCGTCGAGCTGCGCGACGATCACGCGCATCGCCTCGGCGAGCGCGGGATGCGCGAACAGCCCGGCCAGATGCAGGGTGTACAGCGACCAGCATGGCTCAAACACATTGATCGGCCAGACGCTGGGAACGACACCTTCGATGCAGCTGCGCGTCGCCCGCGATGCCGCCTGCAGATACGCGTCGGCGCACCCGACCTGCGGCCTGCTCCCTTGTGTCACGGCGTGCGCACGCCACGCGGCGGTGGCCGCCGGACTGATGCCGATGCTGCCGTCTTCATCCGGGCATGCGGTGGTCGGCGACGTCCCCCAGGCTTCCCAGGAGTGCAGCAATGGATGGCCGCTCGGCAACGTCGCCACCGCCCCCAGCTTGACCAGGCAGGCTTGCCGCAACGGCAACAGCGCCGGGTGGCGCGGAAACGCCATGCTGCCCAGCAAGGATGCGGCCTCGCCGCACAACTGCGGCAGGATCAGCTCCGCGCCGATCGGCGCGTCTTCCGGCACCGCATGCGCGTAGGGATCGGGTTGGCGTTCGAGGAACCGGGTTGCAGCCTGGACTGCGTCGGCAGCGCCGGGAAGAGGGTCAGCGCGCTGCAATGCCAGCAACGCCGCCCACGTGGGCGCATGGCGAAACAGCGGGAAGTCCGCGCTTCCCCATCCGCCATCGGCCTGTTGCTGCGCGATCAGCCAGGCGTATGCGTCCTGCCGACCGGTGACGTTGCCGTGGAACTGCAGCGCTCGCGCCGTGTCGTAGACGGACGGACCGACGCTGCCGCCGTCGCTCATCTCGCTCAGCAAGTGGCGCAATTCGGAAAGGATCTGTTCGGACAGCGCGTTCACGCGGGATGTTCCTTCTGCAGAAGGTTGACGAGAACCAAGATCGGGCAGACGCCGCGCACGTCGCCGCAGGCCCGTCGCGGCCAGGCGCGTGGGCAGCGCCGGACGGCCGCCCTGCTCCGGCGCGGCGACGCGCGGCTGGCGTCGGTTCGCCCAATAGGCTAGCGCCGCGCGCCGCGTGACACGGCCGTGCTGGGCAACCGCTGCGATCGGCGCCGCGGACTCGGACAGAGTGCAGCATCCACCGCTGTCGCCGGCCGATCGCGCGGCACAGGGGCGACTCCATGCGGACGGGGCGCCTCATGCGCATGGCGCGTGCTTTAACAGATACGCGGTGGCCCGCTGCAGCATCTGCGCCAACGGTTCCGCACGCGGCCCCAGCGGGGCGATGGCCTCCCCGGCGTCGCGCAACAGATCCAGCGCAAACTGGCGCGCTGCTTGCAGCCCCATGATCGACGCGCAGGTCGGCTTCTGCGCCGCAGCGTCCTTGCCGGGTGTCTTGCCCAGCGTCGCGGCATCCGCTGTCGCGTCGAGAATGTCGTCAACCACCTGCAGCGCCAGGCCGAAACAGGCGCTGTAGCGATCGAGCGCACTGTACAGCGCGGCGTGCGCGGCATCCTCCGTGATGGCGCATAGCGCGCCCATGCGAACGGACGCGCGCACCAGCGCTCCGCTCTTCATCCGGTGCATCGCCACGATCCTGTCCAGCTCGACATGCTTTCCGACCAGCGACAGATCCTTGGCCTGCCCGCCTGCGGCACCCTCGGCGGACACCGCCTGTGCCAGTTCGTGCACGAGCGCGATACGGTTGTCGCCCGGCGCATCCAGGCTCGCCAGGGTGAGGAAGGCGTGCGCCTGCAGCGCATCGCCGACCAGGATCGCAGTGGCTTCGCCGAACTTGACGTGCACAGTCGGAAGGCCGCGGCGAAGCACGTCGTTGTCCATCGCGGGCAGGTCGTCGTGGACCAGGGTACAGGCGTGGATCATCTCGATGGCGGCGCCGACGTCCTCGAGCACGTGCGCCGGCGTATCGGCCAGTGCGCCGGCAGCCAGACAGAGCAAGGCGCGCGTGCGCTTCCCGCCATGCAAGGTGGCGTAGCGCATCGCCGCCATCAGCTCGGTCTCGCCATCGTCTTCGGCGCACAGAAGACGCGCCAGCGCCTGTTCGACCCCCTTTGCGCCGTCCTGCATCCAGATCTCCGGCAGCAGCCTGCCGGATGCGCCGCGCGCCTGCGCGCCCAATCCCCCGATCGCGGAAACGCCAGTTCGGTCGTCATGTGGCTTGGAACCGGCTTGCATGTTGTTCATGTCCTTGTGCCTGACAGGAGACGGCCTCGGAGAGCGGCGACCGCCGCGCTGTTGCCGGCGTCGCACCGAGCGCGCGCGCCGAGTGCAGCAATGCTGCGCGTCGCTCGCCGCTGCCTCGCCACACGGGGCATGCGATGCCAGCTCATGAGAATCCGATGCGGATTTTCATGGACGGATTTGCGGTCGGGTAATAGCGCCGGCCTTTTTCGACGTCGCTCAGCAACCGCGGCCGCACCCCGGCCTTGTGCATGGTCAGGGCCAAGGCGATGCAGAACTGCACTAGTTCCAGCCATACCAGGTGGTAGCCGATGCAGACGTGTGGGCCGGTACCGAACTGCAGCATGTCCACCGGCCGGATCGGGTCCGTGCGTTGCAGCCATCGCGCCAGGCGGAACTGATCAGGCGCCTCGTGCAGCAGCGCCGAGGTCGAGAAATGCAGCAGCGGGATGCACAGATGGGTACCCGCGGGAATGCGCCATTGGCCGAGTTGCAATTCCTGCAGCGCTTGACGCGGCAGGAGCGTGACCGCCGGATGCAGGCGCAGCGTCTCGCGGAACAGCGCCTCGGCGACCGGACACTGCGCTAGGTCCGCGTGCCGGGTCGGCACCGCGCCCACGCGTTGCGCCTCTTCGACCAGGGCGTCCCACAGCACAGGCTGCCGCGCCAGCTCGATCACCATCCAGGCCATCGTCGAGGCGGTGGTCTCGTGACCGCCAAGCAGCAGCAAGCGGATATTGGCGACCAGGACGTCATCGGAGAGCGCATCGTCGCTGCGATCGAAGGCGCTCACCATGTCCTTGATCAACCCGGTGCGCGCGGCATGCGCGCGCGCGTCGCGGATGAACTGGCGCAACTGCGCGTCGATCCAGTCGCGGGCGGCGCGGCCGCGCCGCAAGGGCAGTCCGGGCAGGTCGATCGGGGGCGCGACGATCAACTGCACCAGGTGCCGGTACTTGCGATGCCATCCCGGCAGGTCCTGCGCGGGGACTCCCATGAGGCGGAAGATGAGCTTTAGCATCAGGTCGCCGGTTTCACGCAGGATGGCTACGTCGCCGCGGTCGCGCCACGCCTGCACACGCGCCCGGATGACGGGCTCGAACAGGTCGCCGATGCCGGCCTGGGTCAGCCCCTTGGGCAGGAACGCCGGCTTGATCGCATCGCGCGCCTGCCGGTGCGCGCCGCCGTCCTGGGCGACCATCGTTCCACCAAGCAATTCGGGCGCGATCCCTTCGATCAGCGCCGAGGACACGTCCTTGTGCCGAAGCAGTGCGAACGCGTCCGGATCCATGCAGGTCATCAGGTGTCCGGCAGGGCCGAAATCCAGCCAGAAGTAGCTGCCCAGCGTCCGTTCCGCGCGCCGCAGCAGGCGCGGCAGGTCGCAGATGATGGCGGGAAGATGCCCGACCAGGGGGAAAGCGCCGGGCACGACCGGGATGTCGTGCCGCAGCCGGTGGCGACGGTTCAGCGGGTTGAGCAGCATGTTCATCAGCTCCATCAGCAGCGCGGCGCCGCGGCCGCTTCGACGGTGTCGCCGGCAGGCCGCGCGGCGCGGCTGTTGCCACCGTCGGCGTACGTCCGCACATGCGCCAGCATGGCGTGCGAGGCCGACAGCATGTTCATCGCCGCCTTCGACGCGGGGTAGGACGTCTGGGCGGTGTCACCGCTGAGCCCTGGCACGACGACATGTTGACGATCGCGCCACCGCCGCGGGCGATCAGCCGTCGGATGGCCTGCCGGCAGCAGAGCAGCGTGCCGCGCAGATTGGTCGCCATGGTCTGATCCAGACCGCCAGATCCAGGTCGAGCATCGCGCGCTCGCGCGGGGTCAGATGCATAGCTCGCGTTGTTCACGCAGCCGACCTCACCGAAATGCCGCTCCGCCGTCTGGAACAGCGCTGCCACCGCCTGCGCATCGGCGATGTCCATGGCCAGGGCCAGCGCGTGGCCCGCTTCGGCCGTGATCTGCGCGGTGCAGGCGATGGTCGCCGAGCCATCAATGTCGGCCACCACCACTCTGCCGCCCTCGGCGCGATGGCGAGGGCGCATGCCTTGCCGATGCCGGCGCTGGCGCCGGTCACCACGGCCACCTTGCCTTCAAACCGTCCCATCGTGTCCTTCTGGATTGTTGGTCTTTCGCGGCATGCCGCTCGGGTTCCGCCGAGAAGGCGCAGCGTCGGCGCTGGCGCGCTCGTCATCGCCAGCGTCGCTTTCGATGACCCGAATGGCGGCGACCGGGCACTGGCTGGCCGCGAGCCGCACGGCGACGTGCAACGCCTGCGGGACCGTCGCCACGCACACTTCAGCCACGCCGTCCGGTTCGCGCTGGCGAAAGGTGCCCGGCAGCGTAAGCACGCACTGCCCGGTGGTTCCGCACAGATCCTGGTCGACCACGACGCGCATCTCAGCCCCCTGCCTGCGCATTCAGCCGCACCGGCAGCGCGAGGAACGTCCTAAGGAACGCGGAGGGCTCCCGGGTCGGCTGCTCGGCCAATGCCAGCGTGGGGAAGCGCGCCTGGATCCGCGGCAGGCTCTCGGCCAACTGCATCCGGGCCAGTTGCGCACCGGGGCAGAAGTGGATGCCGTGGCCGAAGCTGAGCATGATCTTCCCGTCGGTCGACATGCCCGGATTGGTGCCGTAGAACCGCACGGCATCGAAGCGGTCGGGATCGGCGAAGGCGTCCGGGTCGCGATTGCCGGCCGCGATCAGCACGCGAACGTCCGCGTTCTTCGGGATCACCACGCCGCCCAGTTCGATGTCGCGCTGGGCGATACGCGGAGTGGCGCTGAACAGGACGGGCGCGTCGCGGCGCAGGACTTCTTCGACGAATGCCTTCACCTCCACGGCGTCTCCCTGCAGCCAATGCCGCTGTTCGGGATAAGCCAGCATCGCCAGGACCGCGTGGTCGATGGCCGCAGCAGTGGTGGTGAAGCCGCCCAGCAGCATGCCCCACAGCATGCTGATCAACTCTGCATCCGATAGCGTGTCGGCATCGTCGTCGTGTGCGCCGACCAGCATCGACACGATGTCATGGCGGGGATCGGTGCGCTTGCGCTGTATGAGGTCGCCGAAGTAGGCCTGCACCCTGGCGCTGCCTGCGTCCGCCGCGGCGAGCTGGGGATCGCTGGCGTGCGGGCTCAGGCCTTCCACAATGGCGCCGATGCCGGCGGCGAGCCCGAACATGTCGTCCTGGGGCAGGCCGAACAGTTCGGCGAAGACCAGCATGGGCAAGGCCAGCGCGAATTCCCGATGCAGATCCACCGCCTCCCCGCGCTCCAGCGCGGGCGCCATGCCGTCCAGGCGCGCTGCGACGATGCGCGCGATGCTCGGCCGCAGGTTGTCGATCTGGCGCATGGTGAAATCGCGAGAGATCAGCCGGCGCAGACGCGTATGCGTCGGTGGGTCCTTCATCGCTATCGTGGACGCCATTAGATTGAGGGACAGGCTGGTCGCCGCACGCGGGAAATAGCGCGCCAGTTCGCCAGGCGCCGGTCCCCGAAATGCATCGCCCGTGGCCGTGAGCGCCCAGTAAATGTCGGCGTGGCGGCTCAACAGAAAGAGGCCCGAGGCCGCGCGATGCACCGGATCGTGCTCGCGCTACCACCGCATAAACGGATACGGGTCGTGGATGCACGCTGGCGACGCCAGTTCGGCGAAGGCGTCCCGGCATGCTGTCTTGGTTTCTTGCACGTCCATCTTAGTTACCTCTTGGCTGGCTGATCTGACCGGCGCGCGCCAGGGTGGTAGGCAGTATAGTCATAGGAGGTGAAGGCGTCGTGCGAGCCACCGATCTCGGCCACCGCGCGGTCAAACTCGCCGGCGACGTGATTGGCCGTCGCCTTGATGTCATCGGTAGCCGCCAGAACCGGAGCGGTGCTCACGAAGGCCAGCGCGGTCGCAAAAAGAGCCAGACTGAAGGTTTGCTGACGGCGTCTCTTGGTGACCGGCCGATGGGCAAGTTTTGAGGCAAAGTGAGTTGTCCCTTATGTTGAGGGTGCTGCGTGCTCGTCCCTTTAGTGGGAGATAGTGGAGCGGTGGGTAGCCCCGAGCCAGATGAGGCATCAACATGTTTCGAGGCCTGACACGAGCGTCATCTTTGAGCTAATCTGGGAAACGTGAGACGGTATTTTTTTGGGGATCATTGGATGACTCTCCTCGGCTCGTGACGTGTTTGCGATGACTGCGCACGAACCGTGCCAAATGAGAAAACCCCGTTTCGGCGATGTGATTGTCGGACTCAGCTATGTGACGTATCCGACATTGTCGGACATCTTACACCGCCCGAAATGGGAAGCCCTCGCCGCTTAAAAAGGTGGCTAGGTGAGCTACCCTTCGGAGATGTCCAATATCGTGGCGTTAGCGCGCGCCTGTAGTTGCTGGTCGTCCGCGTACTCCTGCCCACATCGGCCGATCGCTGGTCCCCTAACACGACTCCAAACAGCGATAGACGCGGTCTGGAATTTACCGGAGCGTTGCAGGACTTGTTTTGCCATTCGGAACGCCAGCGCGGGGAGACGCTTCCGCGAGAGGCGGTCATGATGGAGCTTGCGAGCCGATTTGCGATTTGACCGGGGCTTTTGCTATTTTCGCTTTTGCTGCCCCTAAAATCTCAGATATGAAGCGGACCTGGCCTATGGCCTGCCTACATTGAATGGTTACAAAGGAATACGACTATGGCGACTGGAACGGTGAAGTGGTTCAACAGCACCAAGGGATTCGGTTTTATCCAGCCTGACAACGGAGGTCAGGACGTTTTCGTTCACATTTCCGCTGTCGAACGAGCGGGCCTTTCGACCCTTAATGAGGGCCAGAAGATCAACTACGAGGTCGAACAGGACCGCCGTACCGGCAAGTCCTCCGCAGGCAGTCTCAGCAAAGCTGGCTGATCTTTTTCTGCCTCTGCCCGGCAAGAGCCGGGCAGAAGTGCCACTGACCGCGCCATAGGAGCGGGCAAGAAACGGATCTCCCGCTGACCGGGCGGCGGTTTGCGGGAAGCTGCCAAGTTCTACTGAAATAAGATGTTTGCAAGTGAGGAGGGGCGGGTCCCAGCCCTCTTATTTTTTCTGCTGTAGATTCTCACGTAGCAGATGCCGACGGCGACCGCGCGCATCAGAACGAATCTGGACAACGAGACCAAGCTGCGAGCTTCTTGTGGGTCCGCTCGCTTCCACCGATCAATGCTATATTTTCGGTCATGAACCCGTGCGTGTGATTTTCATGAATGAGGGCTCTGACGCATTATCGATCGAGCGTGCCGAGGAAATGAACCAGCAATTCAGCCAGCCTCCAGCGGTCGACACCTCCGCGATCAAGCGGGTAGGGTACATTGGCCCTGAGGGGACCTGGACACATCAAGCCTCGCTAGACCTCTTTGGCGACCAAGTTGAACTCGTTCCGTTCAACGACGGATTGTTCGAAGCATATGAGAATGGCTGCGTCGACGTTGCATGCGTTCCAGCTACGACCTCTCTGGTCGGAACCACTCTCTACCTCGACCAAGTCCTGCGCTTGAGGTCTCCCAGGGTCATCGCCGAGTACCCGAAGGTCTTGAGCTATAGCCTGATGGCCAGCAAGGATGCGAGTTTCTCGATGAGTCACTAAGGTGCTTGGCCACGCCGTAGCCTTGCAGGAGGTGGCCGGGTCGCTCGACGAGAACATGCCCAATGTCGAGCGAGAGAGCCGTAAGGGAGCGACATCTTTAGTCGCTAAGCCTCGCCCTCGACAGCGGCATTTGGTCCTGCGCTTGGTGCCAAGCTGTACAATCTGCAGATATTGCGAACAGGAATTGAAGAAGGGCTGCATAACGTTAAGCGGTGGTGGGTGCTCGGGGGCAGGACCCCTGCGCCGACAGGATTTGACCGGACGACACTTCACCTCCGCGTTTCAGAGCAATCTCAGTTGTGTCCTGAACATGTTCTCGAAGGATAATTTAGCCGTTCTCAATGTCTATGAGCGTCCGACATGCGAGCGGCTGGACACCCATAAATATGTCATCGATGTCGCTGGCCATGTTTTGACGCACCCGGCGCTGGCTGCGTTGGCGGATATTGATGGCTTTAGAATTCTCGGGTCCTCCCACGTTGCTATTAGCTAAGGCTAGGGTAGTTTCTGCCCATAACTCCAAAACTGTTGATCCTCATCACTGATGAGAAGACACGACCGTGCCGCGCGTCCACGAGATCATCGCGCCGACGATCTTGTCGTTTTCGCTCAGTTTTCTTGCCTGCGAAAGTAGTATTCATAAGCACAAGACGTCGACCGGCCGGGCATCTCGCAAAACAAGTCACCATCGATGACTGTGTCGCGTTATCGGCGACACGCTCGTCCATTCGGGACCGTCAAACACTTCAATCCGCGCAGGGGGCGCCGTGACCGGGGCCTGCGGCGGTTTTAGGAGCTTGCCGTTCGGCACGAGCTTATCGCTTTGGCACCTCACGCTGATTGGCTGTGCTGTGGAACAACCCGGTCGAGAAAAGCATCGAATGCGGCAGCAACAGCGCGAACTACGAAACGATGCTCCTGCCGCACCCGGATGAAACCGTTTTCAATGTCCACTATCCCATCCTCAGCCAGCTTCGCCAAGCGTTCAGCAGCCGAATCGAGAAGGCGAGTTGGATCGAATCCAAAGGCCGCACAAATTGCCGGCACATCGGCCCGCAAATCGCACATCAGCCGCTCTATGATCACGGCTCGCACGCGGTCGTCGTCTGTGAGCCGGTAGCCTTTTGACGTCGCCAAACGGCCAGCTGCTATGTGCCGGCTGTAGGACTCACGTGTTACCTCGTTCTGGACGTAACCCTCGCCGACCCGCCCGATAGCCGACGCGCCGAAACCGATCAGGGTTTTGCAGGTGTCGGCCGAGTAACCCAGCGAGTTACGCCGTAGCCGACCACTGGTCTGCGCCAGCGTAAGTTCGTCGTCCGGCAAGGCGAAATGGTCGAGGCCGATCTCTTGGTAGCCGGCGGCGACCAGCGTCTCGGCCACGGCCGCAGCCTGTTCGGCGCGGGCGACGCTGTCCGGCAGCGCAGTCGTCTCGATCAGGCGCTGATTCTTTATCACCGATGGAATGTGCGCGTAGCCGAACACCGCAAGCCGGTTGGGGCGCATGGCGACAGTTGCCGCCGCAGTCTGGACGCAGGACTCTACTGTCTGATTCGGAAGACCGAAAATGAGATCGACGTTGATGCCGCTTACCCCATGCCGGCGCAGCTCTTCGACGGCAGCGGCCGTCTGCGCCTCGCTCTGGACGCGGTTTATCGCTTTTTGAACAATCGGATCAAAGCTCTGCACTCCGAGACTCGCGCGGCTCACATTGGCTGCTCCCATTGCTTCGGCAATCTCGGCCGTGAAGGTGCGCGGGTCAATTTCGACGGCGATTGTCGCGGACTCCCTGAACGCGAAGCGGCGGCGCAGGAGTTGGATCATGGCCAAGAACTCCGCTGCTCCGATCAGGGTCGGGGTTCCACCGCCGAAATGCACGTCGTTCACGACGAGCCCCTGCTGCACTTGCTGCCAGACCAAACGGATCTCGTCACGCAGAACGGCCAGATAATCGAGGATCGGACCCTGATTGCGGGCAATCGTGGTTGGGAAGCCGCAATACCAGCAAATCGATCGGCAGAACGGAATGTGGAGATAGAGAGACACCGGATCGTCAGCCGGCAGACCTCTTAGCCATTCCTGATAGCTTTCGGGCCTGACGGTGGCGGTGAACTCCGGCACAGTCGGATAGATGGTGTACCAAGGCAGGAGAGCCTCGCGATATTCTTTCAGGATAGAGGTCTGCAACAGTTTCCGTCCCAAGCTGAAAAGTTGGTCCTTTTACCGCCGCGGTCTCCTGTGTCCCTGCGCTATGTCAATTCCATTCCGCTTCGCGCGTGTAATCACGCCCTGCAAGGAAAAGGCGGGATTTGATCCCGCCTTTCTATGTTTCGCTCGCATCATGCCGATCGAGCTGCCAGCCCCTCAACGGGTCTGGATTGAGGAAGTCACGCTGGTACCTTCTTTCTAGACCGCTTCTCGGGCGCCGAGACTTCAGGCTCTTTCGGTTTGCGCCCAAGTCCCATTGTCTTGGCCAGGGCAGAGCGCGCAGCCGCATAGTTCGGCGCGACCATGGGATAGTCCGCCGGCAGACCCCATTTGGCGCGATATTCATCGGGTGTCAGCCCGTAATGGGTCGACAGATGGCGCTTTAGCGATTTGAATTTCTTGCCGTCCTCAAGGGAAATAATGTAGTCCGGCGTCACCGATTTTCTGATCGGGACGGCCGGCGTCAACGCCGTCGGCTCTTGTGCGGAGACGCGACCGGCCGCCGTGCGTTTCAAAGCTTCGTGCACTTGGCCGATCAGGGCAGGCAACTCCCCCACCGGGACGGGATTGTTGGAAACATAGGCTGAGACAACATCCGCGGTAAGGTCGATGAGGTTGTTGGCGTTTTCGAAGTCTTCTTCTGGCATGAAACTCTCCAGTGGATTGGTCTGCGGAGCGTGGCCTTCTAGTGATGATTTCCGACGAACGCAACAAATCTCGCGACAGGATTGTTCGGTGCTCGTCCAACATCGAGGTCTATAGCGCCAGTTACAAGCTGTCGCGACGCTGATCTCCTCGGAAATCGCCGTCCATAAGCGCCCGGTATCCGCCGTTCAGTCGCGATCTTGTCGGTTGAGTTGCGAGAGGACGACGCAGAAAAATTGTAAGCACCAAGAGCCGTGCACCTGGAAGACCTTGCGCGTACGAAACAGGTCGGCGTTGCGCCAGCGTGGGGCGACAGGCAACAGAACCGACCAAGCCCTCAGCGAACAAATAGCGATTGCGCGCCCGCCACTGTTGGTATCGGGGGCCGTCGGGGATAAATCGCAGTCACTATTTTCGCCGCTCGATCATCTTGGTCGACAGGCACCATTCCCTTGATCCACGGATCTAGCGCAGGGCGTTCGCAGGCCGCATGTGGAGAATGGTTTCCGTGCACATAGTCGGACTCTATCTATGAAAATTCTATTGCCTGGCGGTGGCTGTTGCGCTTGTGGCGGCCACAGCTTTGCTGAGCAGTCCCTTCCGCCAGACCTCAGGGAAACGGCACTGGCCATCTTCAAGCCCTTGCCATCCATACTGGCAGTCACCAACAACCCAAGCACACCGGAGAAGGTTGCCCTCGGCAAGGCGCTGTACTTCGATCCACGCCTCTCGTCCCCAGGCGTTTTCTCCTGCACTTCGTGCCACAACCTGGCCACCGGGGCGACGACAATCGTGAAACTTCGATTGGCCATGGTTGGCAGAAGGGGCAGCGCGACGCGCCGACGGTGTTTAACTCTGTCTTCAACAAATCACATTTTTGGGACGGTCGCGCCGAAGACCTGAAAGCTCAGGCCAAAGGGCCGATACAGGCCGGTGTCGAAATGGCCAACACACCGCATCGAGTGGTCGAGACGTTCAAATCGATGCCGCAATATGTGGAGTTGTTCCAATCTGCTTTCCCGGAGCAAGCCGATCCCATCACCCTCGAAAACGTGGCCATTGCACTCGCAGCCTACGAGGCGACACTGGTCGCGCCGGCCCCCTTCGACGCCTACCTCAATGGCGATGACACCCCCATTGATCCCGAAGCGAAACAGGGCTTGGCCCTTTTTATGGAAAAGGACTGCTCCTCCTGCCATTCCGGTGGGGAAGGCTATTATCCATTCGGCCTCGTAGAGTAGCCTGGCGCCGACATCCTGCCGGAGAACGACAAGGGACGATTTGCCGTCACCAATGTACCAGATGATCCTATGTTTTCCGCGTGCCATCGCTGCGCAACGTAGCAATCACCGCGGTATACTTTCATTCGGACAAGGTCTGGGACCTGAGCGAGGCGGTCGCCATCATGGGCACCACCCAGCTTGGCCAAGAGCTAGCGCAAATCGAAATCGATCGGATCGGTGCCTACCTTCATTCGGTGACCGGAAAGCGACCGGAGATCACAAATCCCGTCTTGCCAACTGAAACGCCCACAACACCTCGACCTCGATCCTAGGCATTGCGAAACAGGTGATCGCGTCGGAGCCAGTGAGCGTTCCTTGACCCATCTGGCGAATTGCCACAGGCGCTGCCGTCCGATTGGGCCGTGATAGGTCGCGGCGCGATTGAGCGTCGCACGTTGATGGCAGGAGCCATGGTTTTGCACCAGCCATGCTCCCGCTCTTGGAGATCTTCGGCAGGCCAGGGCGCTGTCCGTCAGCATTAGGCCGGCCAATCGCCTCACCAGTCCATCACCACCTTGCCCGAACTACCGCTGCGCATCGCATCGAAGCCGGCCTGAAAATCGTCGATTCCGATGCGGTGGGTGATCAGGCCGGAAACATCCAGCGGGCCCTGCACAAGCGCGATCATCTTGTACCAGGTCTCGAACATCTCGCGGCCGTAGATGCCCTTGAGATGCAGCATCTTGAAGATGACCTTGTTCCAGTCGATCTCGAAGCCGGTCGGCGCGATGCCCAGAATGGCGATCTTGCCACCATTGTTCATGGTGTCGATCATGTCGCGGAAGGCGGGGGCTGCGCCCGACATTTCGAGGCCGACATCAAAACCCTCGGTCATGCCGAGTGCCGGCATGACATCGCGCAGCTTTTCCTTCGAAGCATCCACGACATGCTGGACGCCGAGTTTTTTGGCAAGCGCCAGCCGCACCGGATTGATGTCGGTGATGACCACTTTTCGCGCGCCGACGCATTGGGCGACGAGCGCGCCCATGATGCCGATCGGCCCGGCGCCGGTGACCAGCACGTCCTCGCCGACCAGATCGAATGACAAAGCGGTGTGAACGGCATTGCCCAGCGGATCGAAGATCGCGGCGATCTCGTAGGGCACATCATCGGGGATCGGCACGACATTGTGCTGCGGGATCGCCAGATACTCGCCGAAGGCACCCGGCCGGTTGACGCCGACGCCGAGCGTATTGCGGCAGAGATGCCCTCGCCCGGCACGGCAGTTGCGACAATGACCGCAGACGGTGTGGCCTTCGCCCGACACGCGCTGGCCGAGCTTGTATTCGGTGACCGCCGCGCCGAAATCGGCGACGGTGCCGACGAATTCATGGCCGGTAACCATCGGCACCGGCACCGTCTTTTGCGCCCACTGGTCCCAATTGTAGATATGCACGTCTGTGCCGCAGATCGCCGTCTTTTTGATCTTGATCAGCACGTCGTTGGGGCCGATCTCCGGCACCGGCACCTCTTCCATCCAGATGCCCGGTTCGGCCTTGGCTTTCACCAGCGCCTTCATCATGTTCGACATCAGATGCTCCTTACACCTTGGTTTGATTCCACTCTCGCCTCTCCTCTGGTAGCCGCACAACGGAAAGGTGGGGTTCGGAGAGCACAGCTGAGATTTCTGGACCGATGGGTATGTCGAGGCTGCCATGGTGTCGAAGCAACACTCCACCGCGAGCGGCGCGTGAAGATCCAGTTCCAGCGAACCTCAGCGGAAACCGAGCAAGCGCCGCGCCAGATGCAGCGAAGTTTCAATTCAAACGATGAGGAATGAGAGTAGCTTGCGGCTCGGGCTATGTTGTCGATGTCCGCCACATGCGGCGCAATCACTCTACACGATGCTCTCGATGGTCGATCTCACCGCGATATCTCAATAGTGCGGACGCACAGGCGGCATCCGCAAACGTGCCCCTCGGTGAAGTGTCTGCTGACCGCTGGCTGTGTCAGAGCCAGAAGCTCATGGACGAAGCCGCCTTCTCCCACCTCGTGCTCTAGATCATCCGTCCTCTGACCAGAAGCGGCTTCCCAGATAGCCCCGCCGCTCAGTCGTCCAGCGGGCCTTCGGCTGGACGACAATGCCGAGCCCCCCTCGTGTCTACCGACCTGCGCGCGGCTTCTCGATGGCGTCCTTTCTGCCTCAAATTATCCGCGAAGCCCGCTGGTCACATATTTGCCGTCACAGGGACCCAGCGGCCTGCGCCTGGGCCTTCTCCCGCAGCGCCCCTGCTGCAGCGACCATGTTGATGAGGGCAGGGCGGATCTCCTCCCATTTCCTTGTTTTGAGACCACAGTCCGGATTGACCCACAGTTGGCTATCCGACAGTCGCTCGCGGGCAAGTTGGGCGAGATGCAAAATCTCGCCGACTTCTGGGACACGTGGTGAGTGAATGTCGTAGACGCCAGGACCGATTTCGTTCGGATATTAGGACTTCGTGAAGGCGTCTAGCAGTTCCATTTTGGAGCGCGACGTCTCGATCGAGATGACGTCCGCGTCCAGTTCAGCGATAGAATCGATGATCATTGAACTCCGAGTAGCACATATGCTGTGAATTTGGGTCGCGTCCTCCACGCCGGTAGAAGCGAGGCCGAAGCATTCGACAGCCCAGCCGAGATAATGTTTCCATAGGTACAGCCGATCTCCCCCCTTGAGGGTCCCTTGAGGGGGAGATGCCCGGCAGCACCTTGCCGATATGCCCCCTACAACAACCCCGCCTGCTCAGCCTCGCGGCACAGATTCTGCCGAGGCCTGGGGCCGATCTGCTGGATCACCAAGCCGGCCGCCAGTGAGCCAAGGTCGCCGCAGGTCTGCAGGTCGCGGCCTTGCGTGTAGCCATGCAGGAAGCCGGCGGCATAGAGATCGCCGGCGCCCGTCGTGTCGACCAGTTCCTTGATGGCGGTCGCCTTGATCACCACCGTCTCGTCGCCGCGCACGATCACGGAGCCTTTTTCCGAGCGGGTCACGGCGGCGATCTGGCAATCCTTGCGGATCTGCGCCAGCGCCTCGTCGAACGAGGATGTCTGGTAGAGCGATTTGATCTCGTGGCTGTTGGCAAAGACGATGTCGACCGTGCCCGAACGCATCAGCTCGAGGAATTCGTCGCGGTAGCGGTCGACGCAGAACGAATCCGACAGCGTCATCGACACTTCGCGGCCTGCCGCGTGCGCCAGCTTCGCCGTCTGGCGGATCGCTTCCTTGGCGCGCGGCGGGTCCCACAGATAGCCTTCGAAATAGGTGACCTTGGCGCCAGAAGCCTTATCGGCCTCGACATCCTCCGGCCCAAGCTCGACGCAGGCGCCGAGATAGGTGTTCATCGAACGCTCGCCGTCAGGGGTGACGAAGATCATCGACCGCGCCGTCGGCGGCTCGCCCTTGAGCGGCGTGGTGTCGAAGGCGACGCCCTGTGCATGGATGTCGTGCGCGTAGATTTCGCCCAGCGCATCGTTGGAGACCTTGCCGAAGAAGGCGGCGCGGCCGCCAAAGCTGGCGACGCCGGCCGCCGTGTTGCCGGCGCTGCCGCCGGAGGCTTCGATCGCCGGGCCCATGCGGCTGTAGAGCAGTTCGGCGCGGTGGGTGTCGATGAGGTTCATCGCGCCCTTGATGATGCCGTTGGTCTCCAGGAATTCCTCGTCGCACTGGGCAATGATGTCGACAATGGCATTGCCGATGCAAAGCACGTCATAATCCGGCATCAAAATCTCCGCCAAAAACCCGAGCCGGCTTCTTGCCACGCCGGCCCGGGGTGTTTCTTTCGAGTGTGGAATGGGTCGTCCTTTGCCGAAAGGATCCAATACCGACGCATCAAGCAGCTGCGGGTCCTGCCTCACGCGACAGGTCGTCAGCTCTGTCCGTCTTTTCCCAGGTGAACTCCGGCTCTTCGCGGCCGAAGTGTCCGTATGTCGCGGTCTTGCGGTAAATCGGCCGTAAGAGATCCAGCGCCTTGATGATGCCTTTCGGCCGGAGATCGAAAAGCTCAAGGACGGCGCGTTCGATCCGTTTTTCATCAATCTTTGCGATTCCGAATGTATTGATGAGGACTGAGACCGGTGCGGCCACACCGATCGCGTAAGCAAGCTGAACCTCGCACACCTCCGCAAGTCCGCTGGCAACGACGTTTTTTGCGACGTACCGCGCGGCATAGGCGGCCGACCGATCAACCTTGGACGGGTCCTTGCCCGAAAAGGCACCGCCGCCGTGACGCCCCATGCCGCCGTAGGAATCGACGATGATCTTGCGGCCGGTAAGCCCGCAATCGCCTCGCGGCCCGCCGACCACGAACCGGCCGGTTGGATTGACCAGGAACCTTATTCCCGTCGTATCCAGGTCATGGGGCAAGACCGGCCTTATGATCTCCTCAATGACGCCTTCGCGGACGGTGGCCTGTGAGACCTCATCATCATGCTGCGTCGACAGGACTATGGTATCGAGCGCTACCGGTCGCAAACCTTCATAGCGGACGGACACCTGAGATTTAACGTCCGGGCGGAGCCAGCCAAGGCGTCCAGTTTGGCGCACCTCTGCCTGTTTTTTCGTCAAATCGTGAGCAAGTTGGATTGGCAAAGGCATTAATGTTTCGGTCTCGTTGCATGCGTACCCGAACATGAGGCCCTGATCTCCCGCTCCCTGCTCGAGATCCTGCCCTCGTCCCTCGTCGACCCCCTGGCTGATGTCAGGCGACTGCTCGGTCAGGGCCAAGATCACCGCGCAACGACGGCCCGTCAAAGCCGATCGCATCGTCGTCATATCCAATGTCCAAAATGATATCGCGGGCAACTTGGCTGTAGTCGATCTGCGCGTGGCTGGTGATCTCGCCAGCCAGAACGACCATCCCTGACTTCACCAACGCTTCACAAGCAACGCGAGCCTGAGGATCCTTGCGAAGAATCGCATCGAGGACGCCATCTGAGATATTGTCGGCCATCTTGTCGGGATGTCCCGCGCCGACGGATTCGGAGGAGAACACGAATTGTCTGGTCATGGAATATCCTCGCTTCAAACGTTGGAATTAAATGTGACAGCTGATCCGGCCATCTTATCTGTCGGAGATGCCAGGTACGTCGAACGCAGCGCAGAAGTCGGCCGTCACTGCTGGCGTGCCTAACCGAATGCCGCTGGTGAGCGCGGGATGCCGCCGGTCGCCCGGCACCATGTTGAAATTCGTGATGATACCTGCTTGCGACAAGCGCTCGGCATAGGCTTTCCCGGACAGCGGCCGGTCCCGTAGATCAAGGATCAGCATGTGATTGTCAGTGCCCCCCGTGACGAGTTCATAACCTCGCTCCAGAAGCGCCTGGGCCAGAGCCTTGGCGTTGTTGACGATCTGCTGACCGTACACTCGGAACGACGGATTCCCTGCTTCGTGCAGAGCGACAGCTAGCGCTGCAATCGTATTCATGTGCGGTCCGCCCTGCAGGAGAGGGAACACGGCACGGTCTATGCGTTTGGCCAGATTGTGTTTGCTCTTGGAATGATAGAGTGCCTGATAGCGGTCTTCATTCCTTGACAGTATGAAGCCACCGCGGGGACCGCGTATCGATTTGTGAGAGGTGCTGGTGACCACATCGCAATGGCCTACAGGATTGGGGTGCACTCCTGCGACAACGAGGCCGCTGATGTGGGCGATGTCGGCCACCAGGTAGGAGTTCACCTCCGAAGCAATTTTGGCCATTGCCTCGTAGTCAAAGATACGCGGATAGGTGCGGTACTTTTCCGAATGTCATGATTTTGAGCGCCTTCTTGAAATCCGCCCCAGGCGTCATTGGCGTCGAGCCGATCGCTCTCAGTCCAACTGGCCCGGAAAATTCACTTTTCGCCCAGCTTCGAGATTGCGCACGATATTTTCGACTGCGATCTGGTAGAACTCACCGACATGGAAGGCCATGGCACCATCAAGGTTTCGTTGGTGATATGAAATGATGCCGATCACGCAATTCACCAGAGCGACTACAGCGGACTCGTCCAAGGGGTAGTCGGCGTAGATGGCATTCGGATCACTGAAATAGCGCTTATCGAGATGCGCGAAGAACTTGTCCCGCCGGCCCATGATCATCGCAATCGTCGTCCTGTGGGCTTCCAGCTCATTGAGCTGTTCCTTGATCAGGCTTGGAGATGGTGTCCCCGATTTCCAGGCGATGTGCATCTGGTTGTCGAGGCAAAACTCGAGGAACCTGAATAAGCTGCGGTCGCTGCGCCTTGGACTTTCAAGCAGCTTGGCAGTGGCAAGATGGAGATCGACTTCGATCGAGCGCATGATCTGGTAAAGTAGTGGTTCTATTCGCCAGAGCCTGTCCCCGTGCTCTTCGCATTGTTTCAATAGGGACGAATACGTTGCCAGCTTGATCACCAGACCCGGTGGGTTGTTCCCATGGACAAGCGCGGCATAGCGCCCGAGGCGCTCTTCATAGTTGGCCTGAATCTGTGCCTTCATCGATCGTCGTTCCTTCCGGAAAGAACCGGCAATCGCACGCACAAACCTGTTTCGGCGCAACCGCAATGAAAATTTGCCCGCCACCACCCATGCCGAGCGGCGGCAATTATTGCTGACGTTGAAGTGTGAGCCCGCTGTAGTGTCGCCATATTCTGCGCCATCAAGTATCTGGCTAACTAACATGTGGTCACATGCCACAAATTTTTGCCATAAGCATGATTGATTCCATTCAGAACTTGAAATTCAATGTCATGGTTTGGGAGAGATAATCCCGTTCAGCATTGCCATGAGGAGGGAAGAATGCGGAAAATGGGGGCATCCGATAACGGCAAGTTGAAAGTGCACGCCATTGCGGGGACACGCGTCGTGTTGCTGGCGCTGGATCTGTCCAAGGCGGATGCGCGGGGGTTGAGAGGCTTCGCGTTTCGACGCCGCGTCAATGGTGGTGAATGGTCGTGGCTGACAGGACTGAAGATATTCGAGAAGCTGTTCCCGCAGGGCGTCAAGGCTGCGGAGGATGGCAAGATACCGCGGTTCTTCACGAACGAGCATCCGATTCAAAGCTTTATGTGGAGCGACTATCAGGCCAATCCGCAGACCAGATATGAATTTGAAGTCTCGGCCATGTTCGGCGAGCCGGGTGCGCTTGAAGCCCGCCATACCGCAAGTATCGACATTACCACCGAGGCAGAAGACGACGGCAGACATGGTATCTGGTTCAATCGTGGTGCCATCGCCAGCCAGGCCTTCGCCGAAAAGTTCGGCAACAAGGCGCTCGGCGACGACGAGTATAACGATCCGGAAAACAAGGAGGTCGCGTGGTTGTCGCGCGGCCTGCTTGAAGCGTGTATCGCCCATATTCGGGAGACACCCGCGGGCGATGGGCTGCGCGTGGCGGCCTATGAGTTCACATATTTGCGCTTCGCGAAGGAGTTGAAGGCTGCTATCGACCGTGGCGTCGACGTACGCATAGTGTTCCACGACACAAAGGTCAACAACGCGAACGCAGAACTGGCTGGGCTAGCGGAGAAGGTTGGCAACCGCACGATACTGTTTCGGCGCACGAAAACCAAAATCCCCCACAACAAGTTCATCGTGCGTCTTGCTGGCGGGACCGACCCTGTCTCGGTCTGGACAGGCTCGACCAACTTCACGCCCTCCGGCTTTCTGGGGCAGACGAACGTCGGACATAAGGTGACCGATGCCGGGGTTGCAAAAACCTATTTTAAATTCTGGACCGGTCTCACCAGCGATCCCGATGACGACCACGCAACGGTTGCAGCTGTCGGTCTGACCCCCAACCCAGCCAATCTTGTCGGTCCTGGCGTCACGCTTGTGTTTTCACCGCGCACCAGCACGCGAATGCTCGATTGGTACGGCGCGCGTATCGCGGACGCAAAAACGTCCTCCATGTTTACGGGTGCCTTTTCCGTCGATCCCAAGATTCTGGCGCCCATGGCCGCGAAAGGGCCGTCGATGCGGTTCATTTTGCTCGAGCGGCCTCCGACCGAGGCAATCGAAAAGGCACAGCAGGAGAATCCAGCCGATCTGCAATTCTCGTACGGCGCCATCCTTGGCAAAGAGAAGATGGAAGTTGAAGAGCGGACTGGGCGTAGCGCCACGGGAAAAAAAGTCACCAAGATCGTGCCGATACCTCATTTCAAGATCGAAAGTTGGTTTCTCGATGAGGAACTGGAACGCCAGAGCGGCGATGGATTCGTCTTTTTCATCCACACCAAATTCCTGCTGATCGATCCTCTATCTCAGGATCCGCTGATCTGCACAGGATCGGCGAATTTTTCCGGAGGCTCCCTTACCGCAAATGACGAGAACATGCTGTTGATCCGCGGCGACACCCGGGTCGCTGATATCTACCTGACAGAGTTTGACCGGATATTTCGCCACTTCTACTCTCGCGACATCATCAACAAGATCGAAAAGTTGGGTGGCGAAGCCAAGGTTGGGATACTTGATCCATCGGGCAAATGGCTCATCGCCTACTATGCCGACGACAATGCCAAGTGTCACAAGCGACAAATGTTCTTCGCCGATCCGGACGCAAGTTGGAGCCAGGCGGCACCGGACGATCACGACATATTCAAGGGCGAAAAGAAGCTGCCTGTGATTTGACCTGAAATGGGCCCAAGCGTTCACCAGGCGAGCGCCACCTGCACGTCTGCGCACCTTCTGAAGCGATTGGTCCCGCGGGCCGCAAAATTTTCGTTGCGGCCTATCAAGACCGTTCGCGTAGCGCTAACGGCGCGGTGATGTTCGCTTGGTCGTTGCCTTTTGCGTCGCCTTGGCCCCCGGCTTCCGCCCAAGCCCGCTGGACTTTGCCAATGCAGAGCGTTGGGCCGCGTAATTCGGCGCGACCATCGGGTACTCTCGCGCCAGCCCCCACTTTTCACGGTATTGCTCAGGCGTCAGCCCGTAATGAACACTGAGGTGGCGCTTCAGCGACTTGAACTTTTTCCCATCCTCCAAGCAAATGATGAAGTCAGGCGTCACCGATCTCTTTGGATTGACCGCAGGCTGCGCGATCGGCTCTTGGGCTGCCGTTGGATGACCGATGCCCGACAGTGTCGAATGAACTAGACTGATGAGATCTGGGAGACCGGTCACTGGCAGGGCATTTTTGGCAACGTATGCCGAGACGATATCCGCGGTCAGTCCGACCAGATCGGCTTGCTCAGCTTCTTTTTCCTCGCTCAAAATATATTCTCCTGATGATACGCAATTGCCCAAGGGTGAATATGTAGTGCAAGTTTGAGCGCGCGCCAATCGCGGCAGCCAGAACCTCCTAAAGGTGCGGTCTATCCCCTAAGGCCGACCTAGTCGGCCTCTGCCGTACTTGTGCGCGCAGGCTGTGTGATGGTTGGTGAAAGCAGCGCGGTCATTTGCAGAAGCCAATGGGAGCGATGCGCACATGTAGAATTGCTCGGTCGAACCAAAGATGGGTCGGCGAGTCGGCATTGGCGGCGTTTCATTTGGCGCCCCTCGCCGGGGGCTGTCGGTCCCGCATCCCGCCTTGCGTCGGCGCTATGCTGATGCTCCTTCGGCCGCCCTGTTAAACCGTCTCAGGGTCACGAACTTTCTCCAGCACCGCACTGCCTTTGGTCGCTATCGCGGTCATTTCGGTGCTTCCGTCTTGTACGCCATTGTCCCTCGACGAAAGCGCGGTTCCGTTGATGACCCCGCGCTGACGTCGGCGCTTTGGCAGGCGCTTGGGATTGCTTGCCCAGAGATGACAACCGCTTTGGCGCCAAGATGGCATCCATGAGTTTGGCATAAGCAGCGTGTCTGGCCTCTTTCTGGACAAACCCTTCGCATCTTGCCCGATATCGCTTTTGCTGCGTTTGGGGTGATAAACGTGAACCAGCTTGTCGCCGCGCCGGCACACTCCAAAATGCGGCTGGCAGTGTCCCCGGCGTGAACCTTGCTGATTAAATGACAGCCTGCCGACGCTTGGGTGGCCAAGCAAATGCGAAACCGCCATCCTTGATCGGCCACGCTAGGCCGAAACCGTTGTCGAACGCCAGCGCTCGATCATCAGCGTTCGTCACTTCAGTCTCTACAACTATCAACTGTTTGCCGTTCCACCGCTGGTGCTGCCGATAGTCAAGAAGTTGCCCAATGGCTGTTCGAATCGCGAACCTAAGGGTCGACGGTTCGGTTGGTTTGATCTCAACCATGACCTCATCTCGCTTGTCAGCTACGTACCTTAAGTCGTCGCAGAAGGTGGCCGGGAAGGTCACGCCAGGAAACCGATCCTTAAGATAGGCTTCGAACCGTCTTTGCAATCTGTTGTGGCGGGGATGGACCACGGCTTCATATTTTTCCACATAACGCGAATACGCATTGGATGCAGCTTCCCCAGCTCGTCGTTTTCTGCGGGTTGCCGACGACGGGCGCCTAGTTTCACGCTCGCCCTCAAGAAGTTTTCTGACAGACCGGACAAAATCGCGCGCATTGCGGTTTTTCGTATCTTCCGCGTACCACCAACTGACCTGGCCGCTCCAACCGGGACCTCGCTCAAGCTTCATGCGTCGTTCCGATGAAGGCAACAGCCTGACGTCCTTGATCCTGGCCTTGACACGGAAGCTGGTGATTTCATCCTCCACGTGCCGCACCGATGGGAATTGGCCGTTGAATTTTTGTCGATGACGGTAGATGCGCGCGTTTCGGTACCAACCGACCACACAGCGCGGATCGCTCCCCTGTGTCGGAGCCGTCCAGACTATATCGACGCCATCGAGGAAGTCGTCCTCGGGACCGGCCCCAAGGCGCTGGATGTTGACCTGCCGATCCTCTTCGCCCTTGATGGTTTCGAAGTGGCCGTAGACATACCCATCTTCACAGGCAACGAAGTTCAACTCCTCACCGCAAAAGCCTTCCAGAACTGGAAACCCGCCGCCGCCTTTCGGAGGATCGTTCGGATCCCTGCCGGCATAGTGGTTCATCCATGCAATGTTGCAGAAGAGCAATGGCATTCGTTGTTCCTTATGACTGATGCATTATCGCTTTGACTGGGAGAAACCGGGGCGAGCCAGATCCCTATGGGATGAAGCTCCTTCGGCTGGCGCGCGGCCAAAATCGTCGCCGTTGCTACTCGCAATATTGGTCTTCTTCAAATTGGTAGTCGCCAAGTTGGCGGCGCGCGGCAAGAACCGCATCGAGACGCCAGAAGACCGATCCATCCGCGATGCGCGCGTCGGTAAGCAGACTGCGCGGTCTTGTAATTGACAGGGCCCGCAAAAGGACCGCTCTTGCTTGTGCGTCCGGTGCGAAGTCCTGGAGCGAGCGCACAAGGTCGAATCCGCTTGGGTCGCCCGTCGGTCGCAGTTTGTGCGCCAGCGCGCGATAAAGGACATCAAGGCCTGCGTAAGAGAAGTGGTTGGAGGCGTACCTTACGAGGAGGTTGATCGTTGCTGGCGAACTCCCATGATCGCTCCTCAAAGCCGCCGACAGCGCCTGCGCGACTGACACATCCGTCACCTCAACGATTTGGACCCCGGTAAGCGGATCGGCGCTGCGTGGCGGTGCTATCTGAATGTCGTACTCAACGCCTTTTTCCAACCCTGAAACCCATCGATCTGGCATGGGCGTCCAACATGCTAGGTCTACCATCTCGGACGCGTATGCCGCGACATCACGGTCTTGCTTGATGCCGTTGTCCAGTCGAAGGACCAATTGAGCTAACGCCTCGGCACTGAGGAAGCGACCTTGAGCCGCTAGCACGCGCGCAGCAAGGCTGGCATCAATCGGCAAGCAGGACGAATTTTTACCAGACGTGCCAAGTACACAACCCCACAACGGTGTGCTCCACTCCTCGCTTAGCGGAAGCACGCGCGCGAAACGTGGCAACCAGGTCGGGTCCACCCAGAACATGTCGTGGTTGATAACGAGCAAGCCGTATCGCCGAATGATCAGATCGAGATCACGTCCGTTAAGTTCGCCGCGGCGGGCGAGCAGCAATATTGGTGGAAGTGACCAGGAGCTGGTGGCGGAGCCCTCTGCGGCTTGTCTTTCGGAGTCCTTTGCCATCAACCACATCATCATTCCGGCTCCGTTGCCCATGCCCGACGCTTGCGGGCCAGCAGCGAAGTATTCGACGATTTTTGTCGAAAGCTCGCACCAACTCGCCGCGCACCTGGCCAAGCGTGGAAAGACCGCGGCGTTCGGCGCCAAGGTGAGTTTGGGACTTCCCGCCACATCCTCGACGAACCGTAGAAAGGCGAGCCAGTCCGATGGTCTGACAACGTCGCGTTCTGCCCGAACGGAGGTCAACAGGATAGCGGCCTCCAACGAGCGTCGCCGCGCGTCCTCGTCCCGGAGCTCACCAAAAGCCAGGGCAAGCCCGGCGAGGTAAGTCCGCACAGCCTGATCGGAAAGCTCCGATAGGCCATAGTCGGCGACCGTTCGCACGTCGTCGACGTTGTAGAGATCATCGATTTCTGGACCGTTCAAAAGGAAATATGTCGCGGGGCAAGACCGCGCTCGATCAAGCAGCGCAGCTTCGAGCGCAAACTGGTAATCCCACAATCGGTCGCGCTTGACGTCCTTGGAATCACAGACGTCAATCACACCGCTGCGCGAAGAGACAAAATGCAGCCGTCGACCGGCGTCCTTAGACAATTCGGACGATAGCCGGAATTCCCAGTTTTCCTGGTCGCCTATCGGGTGACTGACAAGCCCACCTACACCGCCGCGCATCAGGGCTGTCCGCGCCTTGATGCGTTGCTCGTCCCAACGCGGCGAAGCAGGTTCGAGATCGTCGGCGGCAATCGCCAACTGCACTCCCGATCCCATCGCGCTCGGAAGCAATGAGGACATCCATGGCGGGCCGGGGCGTACCTCGATCCAGCCGTTCGGCTGCACGGCGATGTGATATTGCAGGAAGTACAGGAGCATGCAGATGGCGACTACAAGCGCTGCACTCCAACCGAAAACGCGCCGTACCCTTCCAGCCAAGGCTCGTCTGGGTTCGGGGGCTAAGGGCGGCCCAATGGTCTTGTCGGACCATTCGAGCGCAAGATGGCCGGAGCCACAAAGCTCCGGCGACTGCCTGCGACCGCCGGCGAAGAGGTAGGCAAGTTGCTCGGTACGCTCCCTCGCGAAAACAAAGAGCCGCGCCAGGTCGCTCGACGCCGATCCCCCGGGCGACGGCTGCGTAGCGGTCCCGGGCATTGCGGCCAGTGCAAAGAGCCGCTTGTCTACGAGCGCTTCGTGCAGGGCAATCGTGAACAGGCCTCGGCCGAGAGCAGGGTGCTCGTAAGCCAATTGCTGCGAAGTGGCGCCGGAGAGGACCAGGATGTTGTCGTCGCCAAGTCGACCCGATAGCGCTGCCCGAAAGTCCTTCGCAACGCCGCCGGCATGGCAAAAGTCAAAAACCGCCGAGACCTTCGCCGGTCTGGCAAGCATGACAAGATCGGCAAGCCCGGCGCCGGTGAGGTCTATTTGGTCAGGATTAGCCTCATAGGTGCAGAACCAGGTCTGGTCCGTGCTCTGGTCACCATGACCCGAAAGGACCAGGATGAGTTCGCAGCCTCCGACTTCTTCACTCGCGCCAATCTCTCGAAACATCGCTTCAAGCGACTTGCGGGTAAGGTTCTCGTCGTAAAGCCCTGTGGGGGCATCGCTGGAAGCCAGAACGGCGATCGCATTGGCCAGCGCGGAGGCTCCCTCCACAGAATAGCGAAGCCGAGACCGTGAACTCATGTAGATAGGGCTGGAAAAGCGATCGGCAGCTATACTACAAACGCTTCCGGAAGGATGCACATCGCTGGAGGATTGATCATGAGCGGCGGAGTAGCTTTGACCACTGCGCTCGGCGTTTTCCTGGTTGGTATTTTCGGAGGGTTCGTCGCTGAGCTTGTTCATTGGTATGGCCTAAGGACAAATCCGCGATTTCCAGAATACCTGAAAAGTGCACTCTACTGGATTATCACAGCGCTGATGATATTTGTATCCGGCGCTTTCACTTGGTTGAATTTTGGCAGTCAGGCGCAAGCATTGACTGCATTCCAGATCGGGCTCTTGACCCCGCTAATCCTGCAAAAGGTCATTGCGGGGGCCGCTGGCGCGGAAACGGCTCGCTCACCCCGAGCCAATGTGACCGATTTCTTCCGCGGCTAACAATCTTCGACGATCCACGAAGCATTAGCCGTCCGGGGCTCTGCATCGCGAAATTAGCGCGACTCGATTTTACTTGCCAAGTCGCCAGTTCGGGCAGACTATGCGGGTGTGGGTCTTCACGAGGAGGGATCGTAAGTCATGACGAAGATTACTCTCATCGAATCTGCTGACCGCGAGCCTACAATCAAGGTCAAGCCGGGCGTAACCATAGAGCAGGTTGAAGTCAGCGTTTCCGACGAAAAGGGCAATTCAAAGCCGCTTGCGACACTTTGCGGCTATGACGCAACCTACTGCGTGGCCCTGATCGAGCAGAGCTGACGGTTGGCAGCGTGCCATGTACTCCACATCACGCTACAATTTCTCGATCCCTACAAAGACCGGCAGTATCATTCTTTACAATGCGCGAACGGGAGCGTCGCGTCATTTTGCGGGGAGCGATGCTGCCGATCTCGGCTTCGCTCTTTGCAGGCACCCCGCAAAAATCGATCTCACCAATCTAGGGGAAGCGCTGTCGCAATCCTTGCTGAGCGGTGGATTTGTTGTTGAGCCGGGGTTCGACGAAATAAAGCAAATTCGGGAGCTCTTCCTGCAGACCAAGGCAGAGTCCCCAATCATTGTGACCATCACTACGACCAACAATTGCAATCTAGGGTGCTTCTACTGTTTTCAGAAGCGGGACGAATCCACGCTTGAGTTTGGCAATGTCGATAAGATCGTCGAGCGCGTTGAAAACATTCTGACTGCTTCCGGCAAGCCAGCCCTACACATTGATTGGTATGGCGGCGAGCCGATGTTGAATCGGGCCTTTCTGGAAAAGGCATCGTCACGGCTCCAGGCACTCTGCAATCAGTTGGGACGGCGGTACTCAGCGTCGATCTTGACCAACGGCACACTGTGGCCTGGCGATCCCTTGGCTTTCGCCCGCATCCACATGATTGAGCGCGTTCAGGTCACCTTCGACGGATTTGGCAAATCCCATAACAAGGTACGGCGCTACCGTCGCGGATTTTCCGGCGAGGATCAGTTTCAGGGCGCTATCAGACTGATTGAAGCTCTCAAACGGGATGTGACCGTTGATATCCGTTTCAACCTGGGTACGAAGAACAGTGCGGATCTCGTTTTGCTCGCCGAATTCGGGATGACAAACGGCTGGTTCGAGAAGGGGTCAAAGGCAACGCTGCAGATCGCTAAACTGACGCCTTACTCAACCGAGGTCGATTTCATCCGCAAGACTGAGCTGGCTTATGCGGAATTCGAGGCCGCCAGGGATGTCGTGCGCGCCATCGTCCCAGAAATCTATCTCGACAAGACAGCCGCATTGGATCGCTACCCCCACCCAAGAAGATCCGTGTGTGCTGCGATTGCCGAGGATTCGATCGTCATCGGCGCTGATGGATCCCTGTACAATTGCGGCCTCCAGGTTACCGAACCGCACCGCGCTGTCGGACAACTCGATCGAGAATCCACCGCACAACAAGCCACGCAGGAACAATGGTGGGACGGGTTCGATCCGACACGCAACGAAAAGTGCAGCACATGCTCCTTTCTGCCGCTGTGCTGGGGGGCTTGCCCAAAGCTTCACCTGGAGCGCGATACGGCATCGCTCGATCAACAGAGCGAATTCTGGCGGACCATGCTGCCGAGGCGATTGACATCCTCGCTCGGACTGCAGCTACCAACCGATTTTGCCTTAACCGCAACGGACCAATTCAAATCCGCGCCGCCCGATCGTCGCTAGGCTTGTGAGAAGTCAAGGCGGGGGTCGTGTCAACACTGATCGGATCGCGGGTCTTGCGAACTCCGCGCGACGGCGAATTTGCTCTACTGAAGCAGGGCTCTCAGGCTTTCTGGAGCGCCCTCGAGCGCGAAGGGGTTGAGGATCTGCCTTCGCCAAAACAACTGACGATCAATGACGCTAAGATTGGCTTCCTCGCAGACGCGATCCCACTGATCGCGGATCGTTGTGATCTGTGCCGCCGCGATCGCGGTGGCGTCCTCTTTAGACAACTGGAACACCGCATGTGCCTGAAGGCAGACCGCAACCTGGCTTGATCGGTTGTTGCCGAGGATCAACATCGCTTGGCCCGCCTCGTTGCCGGCGCGCGCCTGCGGGCAGATGTCGTAGGCAGGGGTCAGCTCCAGCTCGGAGCCATTCCAAAATGCGGCATGATTGCGGGCATGGTCGTCCGTGTTGCCGCAAAGGATATTGAAGACTACCCGCGAATACAGCTCCTTCAGCGTTTTCTTTGGATCGCTAAAGCGATGGCGGATGATCGGCGCCAGATCTTCATAGCTGGCATAGCGCGCCATCATCTCATCGAGGCCGAGCATCGTCAGTGCAGAAACCATGCTGCGGCGGCGCCATTGATCGCCTGACTTTTGCCGGTCGAAACGGGTGATGAGCAGGACATCCTTCCCTACGGTCTGTGTCAGGCGCACCGGTGCCGCATTGATCCCGACCATGCCGGCAAGCCGCATGGCGATGAACTCAGCCTTTACCACGCTGTAGACGTCGCCTTGAGAGGAGAATTTCGCGATGAATTTTGCATCCGCGTCGGCGATCAGTGCTTTCGGCCGGGCTCCGCCGATGGAGCTTCCATGAAACAAGGCCTGGTCCAGCTCGGACGTCAGCGGCACACCCTCTTCGACGCGGGCGGCAGCGCTCAAAAGCTCCTCCAGCGATGCGCTTCGCGATTGGCGTGGAACGTATCTGCTGGGCGACGCCTGGAAATCGAGCGCGCCTATGCGGTCAGATCCAGACTCCAACAGGTAAGTGAGCTCGTCCAGCGCCGCGGGATCGATCGCGTTGCCCTTTTTGCCCAGGATAAGGTTGATGATGACGCGCCGGCCCCAGGCATCAGGCGCTGCGTCGCGAATGCTGTTGGGCATCGAAAGACCAGGCGACAGCGGCAATCCGCCTGCCTTCAGCGGCAATTCGGGGTCGTAGATCGCGATCGCGTCTTCGCGGGCCAGGTAGGAACGGCCATAATTGAATAGCAGCTTGTCGCCGTCACGCGTCAACAGTCCGGCAACAACCGGCTCCGTCGCTTGTGGCAGCCAAATCCAGACAAAAGCCTCGCGGGGTGCGTTTTCAGAAGTCATCTTTCACCGGACCGGTTGACGTGCGTACGGCCTGGGGAAGAAGCGTCAGCGTTGCGGTGTTCGCCGCTATGTGCTGGGCAAACGTTGCCAGGTCGCTATCGAACAGCCTTACTCCCACGACGGCCGCGGCCTCGAAGACAGCGCCGATAGCGCAGCCGAGGTCGCCCCGTTCAATACGGTGGACGAGACCACGCGATAGACCGGCACGCTCACCGAGCTCCTCGACAGTTATGCGACGCTCGATGCGTGCGCGCCGGATGAGTTGCCCTAGGAGCAGCGCGGCGTCGCGGCTATAACGCGAATAAGACCTCGATGCGGGCTTAGCCATGATCATGTTCCATTAATGGTACTTTTTACCGCTTTGCGCTCCATTTATAGCGCAAAAATCCCTCTGACAAGCCATTGCTCGTCACGGAGTCTCATAAATAGGACGAAAAATAACTTTGCGACCTATTTATGGTACAATTAAGCTGCGGAAACGGCCTTTTTGCGGCCCAACATTAGGGCCTGCTAACGCGAAAGCGTCGACAACGGCAGCCTGCTATGCGTCACTGACGTCAGGGCGACTCATGGTGATTTTGAAGCTGAAATTTCTCCGCAGGAAACTTTAGATGACAAGCGGTTTTCCCCAGCCCTCTGCAAAAGATGCGGCCGCGGCCTATTTCAAGCGCCGGCTGACGATCAGCGATACTTCCAAACTCGACCCCGGGGTTGATGAGCCGGGGCTTCTCGCTCTTGCCGGTAACAAGATCGTTCTTGGCGAGCCTGGCATGGGCAAGAGCGAGCTCATGCGCGAGCTCGGACGGCAGTTAATCGTTGAACCGGTGACCGCGATCCGGTTCATCAACAGCAAGAACCCGGCCAAGCTGGTGGCGATGGGCAAGCCGATTTTGATTGATGGCCTCGACGAGGCCATGTCCAAGCGCGAGGGCGACGCCGTCGATGCAATCCTCGCCCAGCTCGAAGAGGCCGGTTCGCCGCCGTTCATCCTCTCGTGCCGCTCGCGCGAATGGCAGGCGCGCAGCATAACGGACCTGCGCCAACTCTACGGTGCCGATCCCATTGTGCTGACGCTCGAACCCTTCAACCGTTCAGAAGCGCGCGCCTATCTCGTTGCGCGGTATTCAACCGTGGATCCCAACCATGTGCTCGACCATCTCGCCTTACACGGATTGGAAGAGCTTTATCGAAATCCCTTGACGCTTGGCCTGACTGGACGGGTCGCCGAGACCGACGTGCAATTGCCGGGGACGCGGGCTGCCTTGTTCGAGCGCGTCTGTACATTGGTCTGGCCTGAGCACGATCCGGATCGCCAGAATATGGGATTGGCCCAACTCACTCAGGATGAAGCGCTTGATGCTGCAGGGGCAATTGCTGCTGGCCTTTTGTTTTCGGGCGCTGAAGCTGCGAGCGCTGCGGGCGCATCGCAGGTTCAGCAAGGTGATCTGCGACTGTCAGATTTGGAAAAGCTGCCGAGCGCCAAGGCCGCGCGGGCGATTTTTTCCTGCAAGCTATTTCACAGCGTTGGTCCTTCGCGGGCCAAACTTATTCACCGCGTCATCGCAGAGTATCTCGGCGCACGTTGGCTCTCGCGACAGGCCACCACTCCGCGGACGCAGCGCCGCGTTCTGGCACAATTGCAGGGCAGCGGCGGCGTTTCCGCAAGTCTGCGCGGCATTCATGCCTGGCTTGGCTACCATAGCCCGCCAATGGCCGAGCGGATCATCGCCGAAGACCCCTACGGTGTGCTTCGCTATGGGGAGACCGCTGCGCTGACCCCGCATCTGGCCGATTGTCTTTTCGAGGCGCTGCGCAGGCTCGCTCACGACGATCCGTATTTCCGGTCGGCCGATTGGGACATCAAGACGGCGGCGGGCCTGATGATCGCGGCCCTCAAGCCCAAGATCAAAGATATCATCGCGGCGGCAACGAGCAGTGTGCATCTGCGTTCGCTCTTGATAGAAGGATTGAAGGGCACATCCCTGGCCGCCGAGCTGGCCGACACGCTCGAAGTAATCGTCCTGTCGAGAGAGCGCTTTTACGCCGAGCGCGCCGACGCGGCGGACGCCCTCATGCCATATCGCGACCGCGCCTGGTGGCAGGCGACGGTGGCAGCTTTGGCTGATCAGGGCGGCGACACCTCGCGCCTTGCGCGCAAGCTGATCCAAGCCATTGAGGGCGATGTGCCAGACGCGGTGCTGGTCGCAACATTGTTCGGCGAATTAGGCTTAACAAGTTGTCCGCTGCCACGCCGCAGGGATCGGCGCGTCCACACAATCCGCCCATATCGGCGCCTGTTCGACACGATAGCTACGGCACGACTGGCCGGAATACTGGATTTGATCGCCGAATATGCGGAACTCTTGACCAACGACGATTGGCGGCAGGCCGGCGAAGTAGCAGACATCGTGGCTCAGCTGATCGTCCAGGCAATTGATAAAGGCATTACCGGACCGGCCCAAGCTCCTGCGCTGTGGCGCTGGCTCAAGATCATTGAACGGTCCCATCGCTCCCATCGTGAAGAATACCAGAGCCTGGCCGACCGATTGTCGACGCACGATGCGTTGCGACGCGCGGTCCAGGAGCACGTTCTTGCGACTGACCGCCGCAAGGATAGCCTGTGGGCGACCGAGCACCATTTACAACACCGTTTGGTCGGGCTCACAACACGACCAGGCGACATTGTCTGCGCGCTCGCTCGCTTGGCCGAAGGCGACACAAAAGACGCTGGCCTGCGTGAAGATTGGAAGGACTTGTTGCAGATTGCCAGGGGCCCAAGCGGGCTCGATCCCAATGTGCGGCTGGCCGCGGAAGCGTTCCGGCGCGGCGACAAGCAACTGGCTAGGTTCCTGCGCAAGCTCGAAAATCCCAAGAAGCCCGCCTGGAAGGTCCGTCACGACAAGAAGGAAGCCATTTGGGTGCGCGAGCAGAAGGCGGCCTTCGAAGTGGTACGCCACCAGTTGGAAAAGGTGCGCGACGATCTGCGCTCCGGCGGACTCACGGCAATCTTCGAGCCCGCCGAAGCCTATCTTGGCATGTCATCCCGCGATTTGCCGAATGACCTGCCGCCGGCCGAGCGTCTGGTCAGCCTCCTTGGACCGGCGCTGGGTGACGACGCACTGACCGGATTCGAGGCCGTTCTTCATCGCCCCGATCTGCCCACCGCCGCTGAAATCGCTGAGGGTTTCGCACATGGGACGTTCTATAACTACAGCGGCCCGATCATGGCCGGACTTTATGAGCGTCTGCGCACCGGGAAGAGCTTGGCCGACCTTCCGGGTTCTCTCAAACTGGCGGCCCTGCTGCTCAGCTACGACGATCACGGCTGGAGCGTTGAGAATGAACAGGAGCGGCTGCAAGCCGCGCTGGAGGCCGAGGTCATCCCCACTGCCGAATCCCGCATCGCATTCGCGCGGCTCTGGATGGAACCGGCGTTGGCAGCCGGCAGCGATCATGTCAGCGGGCTCTACAAGCTCGCCCACGATCCTGCCTGGCAGGCGACCGGAGCTGCGCTGGCCGCTGAATGGCTGACGGCGTTTCCCAACGTTCCCGAGCAGGTCGAAGTAGGGCTGGTCGACTGCCTGACCCAGGCTGGCGCGGTCGATGCACTGCGCGATATCGCAGAGGCGCGCGCCGCGATGGTGTTTCGCAATTTCGATCATATGCTGTCGTGGCTTGCAATTGATGTGCTGGTGCGTTTTGAGTTGGTGAGGCCGGATCTCAACACGATCGGTGCAGGTCATCCTAGGTTCATCTGGTTCCTGCGCAACCGAATCCAATTCGAGCGGGGCGGCGGTATGATGCCGCTGTCGGTCGCACAGGCGGAATGGATCATTACCGAGTTTCGTGGGCATTGGCCCTACGCAGTGCTCAACGGCGTCGGCTCGGGCGACACAAACGACTATGACGCAACTGACTTTCTGCGCTCCCTGCTTGGTCTGATCGCTGGCGACACCAGCGTCGAAGCAAGCCAAGCCATGGCGCGCCTCGTTGCCGGATCCAATGACGGCTATGCCGAGCTGATCCGGCACATGGCAGCAGAACAGCGGCAGAAGCGGGCGGAAGAGGATTTTTCAGGGCTGGCGCCGAGCGATTTGACAGCGCTCCTCGACGACGGACCGCCCGGCAATATCGAAGACTTGAAGGCGATAGTGCTGGAAGAGATGGACATCGCGCGGCGCAAGCTCGCCGGTGATGATCTCGATACGGTTGTAGAATTCTGGACGGATGCTGGCGTTCCGCGCGACGAGAACCGCTGCCGCGACCGGCTGGCGGCGATGATCGGACCGGAATTGGCCCGCTACGATATCCAGCGGATTACGGAGGCGGACATGCCTCAGACCAAGCGGGCGGATCTCGCCTTCGCGCGCGGCACGATGCAATTGCCCATCGAGGTCAAAGGTCAGTGGCACCCGAATGTCTGGGATGCGGCGACCGACCAGCTCGATGTTCAATATCTCGTCGACTGGCGCTCCGAACAACGCGGCATCTACTGCGTCCTGTGGTTCGGCAATATGCCCTCGGCGAGCGGTAGGCGATTGAAGGCCAGGCCCAACGGGCTTCCCGCGCCCGCGAGCGCCCAAGAGATGAAAGAAATGTTGAAGGCCGCGATTCCCGAGGCGCGCCAGCCACTGATCGAGGTGGTTGTCCTCGATCTAATCAGCGGAAGACGCTGAAACGGCGCTTCGAGCCATGTGAGAATATAGTGGAGTCAGGTTCGGTCGCTTCTATTCGCGGAAAGACACAGCATTAATACACAGCGCCACTGAGACTTAAATTGCTGGTCAGAGTGCCGAAGATATAGTAGAGGATGTTTAGCTGGGAGGGAGCTTATGGGGATCATCGAGACAGCAGCGCTGGGCGCCGTCGGCGGCATTCTGCCGGATATCATCAAGGCCATTCGCAAGCGCTTTGAGTCGACGCCGTCATATATCAAATCAAGCTACTATTGGTTCAGTGTGGTGTTGTTGGCGATCATCGGTGCGGTCGCGTCGATAGCGGCTCATGCCGGAACCGCTCAGGAAGCGCTGGCCTACGGAGCCAGTTCGTTCGCACTCCTCACACAGGTCGTGGGACAGACTGAGGAGAAGCATCTGGGAGGCGCGGACGAGGCGAGCCTGATACGCCAGATTCGCACCTGGTGGGGTTCGTGAAGCTCGCTGAAGCTTCCTCCCCGTCAAACCTTTTTCGGCGCTTCATTCGATTGACGGGTGCAGGTCCGGATCGCGACATTGGGCTTCCCTGGTTGCGGCTGCCATTCCTGGACCGCCCGTTCGACCTTTGGTCGCGAGATTCCAGATTGGCACTCAGGTCTGCTTTTCCAGCAGGCGAGATTGCCGCGGCGCTCGACGAACGCATGTTTGAGGATCGCGAACCGCTCTTCTTAAGGATCGGCGCGGGCGCCAGGGAATCCGCCGTCCCGTGGGAAGCGTTCCAGGCGGAAATCAGTCCGCTCAACCGCCACAAGCTCGCGCCCGTGCGGACTGTCGATGATGATCGCAGCTTCGGGTTCGCGGCGGTGCCGGAACGTATGAGAGTGCTTGCATTGGTCGGGCATCCAGGACCCGAACGCGCTTTTGACCCGCAAGCAGCCCATGATTTCCTTGCTGAAACCCTTGCGGCAGCCGCTACCGCGAGCGGCCGTATCGACGAATACGACCTGCTCCAGCTTCGCGCTGATGACCTCGACGCAGCAGTGGCGCTGGCACGGACGTTGAGGCCGAATGTGGTCATCTTCTTCGGCATCGGGCAAAGGGCACCCGCGCCGCAACTGCGCACGGCAGATGGCGACGACGGCTGGATGGCCGTTTCCGCGCTAGCGCAACGATTGTTTCCAACACCTCATTCGGCGCCGCCGTTCTGGATTTTCTGGGCCTGCTCACTCGGCGAACATGATGAGCAGACCTCCCAAAGTGTCGAGGGAGGTGCGGCGCTAACAGCGCTGCGCCAAAGCGGGGGTATTTCGGTCCTCGCCATGCGCTCGCGTATCCGCGTGCGCGCGGCACGCATCATGATCGAGGCGCTTTTGGGATCTTTCGCATCGGGAGAGCCTTTGGAGGTGGCGGCCGCCGTTAGCCGTGCTGCGGCTCTCAACGCCGATGTGATCTCTGACGGCCGGATGGACTACGCCGCGCCCGCCGTCTGGTCGCTTAGCGAGCCCGTGGACGCCGTCAGCTGGGGTGACGAGCCAGCGTTTCCGGCGTCCTGGGTGGCAGTGCGTCTTTTGTCAGGCGCCAACGAACTTCCCGCGCTTGCAAACGGGGTGGCTCCGATCGATGAGACGTCGTCGGCGCTCGCCCGCACCTGGACCCGGCCCGGTCGATATTTTGCGGTAACCGGTTCCGCGTCAATCGATCCGGGATCGCGCGCGCGGCTGCTTTCAGTTGGCGCAGCCCTGCGTCGTGATACAGGTCGGCCGGTCGTTCCGGTTTTGCCACGCTCAGGCGCGACTTTTGATCAACGCCTGCGGTTGTGGGCTGAGGACGCCTTTCGCCAGCTTGACCCCCGGCACCATGATCGCGAGATCGCCCAGGCAATTGCCGCCATTCGGGACACAGGTCTAAACGGGCTTGCCCGACTCCTTGCAATCCCCGACATTGTCGTTTTGCTGGGGGAAGTTCCCGATTCAGCGGTCGCATGGGACGTGCTTGTGACTGCGGCGGCGCTGAGTTCGGTGGTAGTCGCAGGTTCCGCTGTCCCTGACGCGGCCCGGCAATGGGCGATCGATCAGCTTATGATGGACATGGCCAACGAAGAGATCGAAGCCGCGGTGCGCGCGGAGCCATTGGTGTCGGCTATCCTGAGCGTCTCCGAGCGGGCGCTGGCCATGGGTGATGTCGGGCGCATAACTGGCGTGGAAGCAGCCCGACTTACCCGGCTCGATCCCTTTTGCGTACGCGTTGCAGGACAACGGGTGCTTGCAGAGACGGTTCGGCGCACCATGCTGCGATTGTTGCCGTCCGAAACAGTTGATGCAGCCCATCGCTCCTGCATAACAATGCTGCTTGATCGGCCGGTAGAGCACGATTTCGGCGCGCTGGTCGAAGTTGTTCGTCACTATGCTTCACTAAGAGAGGGAAGTCAGGCCGCAGAAGCGATCAATGCCGCTTGGCTTGCGGCTGGCGCTGGCTGGTCGATCTCGGATCGGGCACGACTGTTTGATCAAGCAACGCAAAGCCGCGTCTTGGTCGACGAGCTCGCCGCCGCCCCGTGGTTCTCAATCTGCGAAGCCGCCATTGTCTTGCAGCAATTCGCACTGGTCCGCACCATGCTTAGCGGCCGTAACTTTTCCACGCCTGTCGAAAAGGCGCGAAAACATGCGATGTTGTCGGAGTGTTTCAAGGCTGACGCCACGCAACCGCCAGCGCAACAAGCGATGCGCCGCGAGGCTGCGGCAGCGGTGGCCGAAGCCCAGGCGGCCGTCGACGCTGGTATCGCCGATGCCGCCGTCCAGTTGTCACAGTATCGCAACAACCTTGCCCGCATCAGCCAGTATTTTGATCATGACTATGATGGCGCGCTTGCGGTCTATGACACGATCCTCAAGGAGGTCGGGCCCTCAGCCTTCGCGAATCCAATCTTCGGGCACCTCTTTGCGGCGGCCAGCCGCAATGCTGCCGAATGCGTTCTCGATCCAGCCATGCGTCCGCTCGATCCGGTTATCCGCGACCGCGCCGAAGCACTTGTTCAGCAGGGCCTCGAGGTGGCCCGAGCGCTTCACCTTGCTGAAGTGGAAATGGAACTTCGCTACACTAGGGCACGCATCGCGGAGGCCGCCAATGACGATCAGACCGCTGCCCTTATTCTAGCCGGACTGTCCGATGGCGAGGCGCAACGCCGCTATCCGCTTCTCGCAGCCATCGCGGCGGACAGGTTGGCTTGGAACGAGATGCGCACCGGTCATCGCCGGTTCAGTTGGGACGATGCGCGCGCCAGGCTTCGGACATTGCGCTTGTTCGAGCATGCCTGGGCGCAACGGGTTGTCATAAGGAACCGCATAGATTGCGCGGATTGTCTGGCAGCAAGGGGCGCGCCGGATCGCGAGACCGCGATCGAGCTGCTCAAGGACAATGTGGCCGACATCAGACGCCTGCCAGGGCTGACAGGAGACGAAGACGCGCAGCGCGCGGCAAAAACCCATGCCGGCCTGGATGTCCTCACCGCGTCCGGGGGGACGGTTTGGGCCGCTTTTCTAGAATCCCCCCTGGCCGCCAAGGTGCCCGAGCCGTGGAAGCGGGGGACCGCCGAAGAAATCTGGCAAGGGAGGATCTGAATGGGAACGGGGGGATTTGGGGGCGGCAGCGGCTCGCTCGGCGGCGGAGGCGCCGGGTCGGCAGGATCGGGCGGTTCCCTGTTGCGGGCCATCACGTATCTGCGCGACATCGCACGAATGCTGACGGCCGACGGCGATCAGGCACGACTAACGCGCGAGATCAATGCATTGCTACGCGAACGAGGACGCGCGGGCTTCATGGCGGGGCTATTTCAAGACCCCTTTGCGACCACACTGCTCGACAGGTTGATAGAACTCAGCAGGGCAATGCAAGGGCAAAGATGGTCTGGCATCTTGGATCAGAGCGGCGTTGCCAAAGGTTCAGGATCGATCACCGCCTATTGCGACGTGGCGATTGACCAAGCTTTGCGCGAGCATGGCGACGCCGTCGATGAAAGGCATATCGACCGCGTCGGTCTGGCGTTTCGCTCGTTTCTTGCAACCGCCCTTGCGGGCGATAACCTGGCGGTGGCCGAACGAGGCGATGCGGCAGCGGTAGAAGTGGCCTTCGATCGGACCCGCTTCGCCGACCCGAATGACATTCGTCGCGGCTTTCTCGGGCAAATCATTGCCAAAAGCATTGTCGGTGAATCCTGCATAGACCTCGGGGCGTCGGAGTTGTCGGTCGAGCGCGCCGCCAATACGATCGCCGCCGCTATCCAGCAACGCTTTGAGGAGAAATTCGTCCGCACCCGCAAGGCTGCCAGCGGCGATCTGCTGGCGACCATAGGTGCCAACTATTCGAAACTGGTAATCGGATGATGAGCACGCCTCGGACCATTCCCGCCCATATCGAGATCGTCAAGGCGCCGCGGCGGGAGACACAGGTCATCGACCTCGACCTTGCAAGCATCCAGTGGCACAACGCGGCCGGCCTCGGTCCGCTTGGGCTCGATCCCCGAGCGCTTGATCTCCTGGAAGTGGCGCGCCTCGTCTGGGAAGTGGAGCGCTATATTCCCAAGCGTATTTCGAGCCAGCGCGTTCGATCGGTAAAGGTGGCTGTTTCGGTGCGCGAACCCTCAGCATGGACGACCGCAACCCATGCAGCCCTAACGGCGATCCTGCGCTTATTGGGCAACGCTGAATGGACGTTCGCGGTCTCCAAGCGAAAGACCTCGAACGCGCTCGATCGGCTTTCGTTGAATGGCTCACACACAGATCGCGTTCAGACCACCGCGTTGTTTTCGGCGGGCCTCGACAGCACCAGCGGGCTGGACTGGCTGCGCCGCAACGACACCGACGCTGCGCTCGCTTCCTTTTATGGCGCCAAGGCAAGGCAAACGGAGTTGGCCGATCAATTCGCTTTCAAACGCCATGTCCAGGTAGGATGCACGTGGTCCAATGGACGACGACGCATCGGCGGGCAGTTTCAATATCGCTCTTTCCTGTTCCTTGCGCTCGGCGCGTTGGTCGCGCGTTCCTATGGCGCCACGACGTTGCTCCAGTTCGAAAACGGCCCTTTGGCGATCGCGATGCCACCGGCGGCGACCTATCGGATGACCCGCCATGCACATCCCATGCTGCACACCTTGGCGAGCGGTCTGTTCTCAAACCTCTTCGGCGAACCGTTGTCGGTTCAGAACCCGTTTTTGACCACAACCAAACGCGAAGCCGCCGAGGCGATGAAGGCGCATCTTGGTGCCAAGCGGTTCGATAAGGCCATCCTCGAAACCGAGACCTGTTGGAACCTGGCGTCGCGCCAGGTGCTCGGCGCCATTACCAAGCGCATCGGTCAACCATGCGGACTTTGCATTCCCTGCGCGGTGCGCAGAACCGCTTTGCGCGGCCGAGATGTCCCGCACGCGGTCGATCTGACATCCAAAAAGGACCCGCACTTCACTGACGGCGATGCGCGTATCCATATCGACGCTTATCTGGCATGGGCACGAAAGCTCACCGCATCGTCCTATGGACCCGAGCGCTTCGCGTTCGAAGCGCCGCAGATCGTGCGAGAGGCGGTTACACATTCCCAGGGCAAGCTGACGATGGCAGAGATTTTTGACATCGAGCAACGCTTCGCCCGCGAGTTGATCGAGACGTTTCCGGTGCCTTGATGACCATTATCGGCCTACCGAATTTTCTTGTAGCACTCAGCATCAAGCAGCCCTGGGCGGAACTGATTTTGCTGGGCCGCAAAACCATCGAAGTGAGAAGCTGGCCGACCGACTTCCGGGGGCCGTTGATCTTGCACACCGGCAAGAAGCCGGAGCTGGAAGCCCTGTTTCGATATCCCGATATCGACGCAAGCTACTTGGGTGGGTTCGTCGGCGTGGCCGAGCTGGTGAACGTCGAACTGTTCACCCATGCCAGCTGGAGCCGTCTCAGGTCGGAGCATATGGTGCCTGGCCCTATGCCAGGCGAAGCCTTTGGCTGGCGTTTTCGGCATGTCCGCCGGTTGAAACGGCCAGTAGATGCCAGCGGCAGTCTCAAGTTGTTCCCAGTTTCGGAGAACGCAAGACAGGCCATGGAATTCTGACACGCGGACCGTCACGCCTGCTTTTGGCGCAGCGCAAACCCCGGTTCCGTCGTTTAATTCGCCTCGGACGCTGGCCACCGCAATGGCCGTTCCTGGTGCCTATCGAGAAGCCCGCGGCGTAGACCTATACAGGCGATGCGATGAAAGGGCTTGAGATCGAAAATCTCGGGCTCTGCAGGGCAGAAGTTGATCGCAAACGCTCATGGTCCCCTTACGCCCCAGCATTTACACGGGGCGCGAGCGCATGGCGTTCGTAGTCGAGGAGCAACCCGCATCTTCACTAGGCGTGCCTGCGATAAAGTCTTCAAGAAGCGCCCAAGAGAACAAACCTGGGAAGGAGTTGCGCGACCTCACCGGAGTGGTCGAGTCCGAATTTGTCCTCCCGCTCTACGCCGGTGACAACACGAACCGGGGCGCAGCAGATCGTCGTGGTCCTTGTGGCAAGAGCGGCTAGTCCCAGCAGCCCAAATCGGATTGCATCCAGGTTGAGCCATTGGTGGGATCGCGCCGAATCGTATTTTTCGATGGGACACCCCGGCCGGATGTCTCATGCCGTCTAAATCAATAGCATCCCGCATGATGGGCGTTTTGGCGGGTAAATTCCGGAAGTTTACTCTAAGTTTTTGATTTTATTGATAATATGGCGGAGAGAGCGGGGCCTGGCGATACAACTCCTCGGATAACTGATGTCAGCCTCCGAGGCTTCGTATCTAGCCTGAACCCGGGCGGCCGCCATTTTGGCCTCAAGGCGCGGCCTTCCCCAGCGTATCGGTATACGACACTACCGGACGGGGCCGAATACGTTTCGGCAGACGATCTGAATTTTCGTCCCCTGTCGGTGGTGATAGTGGGCATCAGCGCGGCGTGGCCGCGTTCAGTCTCCTGCGTTCCATCTTTCTGCCTAATCGTGCCGTGTCTGGTGTCGCCGGCCGTTTCCCCACGATGCTCATGTTCGGTGGTCACCGGATCAGTTGCCTCCTCTGATGCGTCGCTCCTCACCGATCGGGATGATCCAGCCGCCAGCGCGGTCAGGCCGAGAAAAATCATCGGGACCCCCTATCTGCGTCAGGCGGATGCGAACGGTTTGCAGCTCCGCGTCGATAGCGGCACGGATGAGATCGCGCTCGATGCCGACGAAGACCGGCCGGAGATTGAGGCGAGCGAGCGCCTCCTGATCGGCGGGCGCAACGTCGGTGTCAGCGACGGGTCCGGCACGGGTGACGATCCCTCCGATCAGTCCGCCCATGGTCGTGGCCTTTTCCAGCTCTCTCACCAACGTGGCATCCAGCAGCGCTCGGGCGCGTTGGAGATCCCCTTGGAGTCTTCGCGCGAACGGCTGGTGTGTGAGGCCGCGAAGCGCACTGGCTAGCTCAGCGTGCCCAAGCGACTTGATGAGATTGGCGATATGGAGGCGGAGAAGCCCGATGAAGAGCGCGTCTTTCTCCTCCGGCTTGATCGGCTCGCCTTCATCGATCGGATCGCGGACTGAGAGGTGGGCGTCCGTCGGATTTGGCGCCGCCATCCCCCAGCGGGTCGCGATGGCAATGCGCTTCACTGTGATCTTGCGGCCTCCAGCGGTGATATCTATCCGTCCGGCCTGAGCCCAGGCGCGGTTCAACGCTTTGGCCGGGCCGCCATTATCGTGGCAACCTTTCGCTTCGGCCACGGTCAAGGAGGACAGGTCGGATGCGCAGGCGATCCAGTCGGGCAGATCGCCGCGGGACAAGCGCGTGACTTTGACCTGCCGGCGGCGATCGAGGTCGATGATGCGGCTGCCGAGATGCGCGAAGATCGAAAGGTTGAAGTAGCGTTCCAGATAGGCGCGGGCAACGAAGCGGCCGAACAAGCCGGATAGCGCGACCTTCACCTCGCGGGCTTGCCCAAGCGGTTCCCGGAAGATGAAGGGCGTACCCGCGCCGGTTGGCGTCAACAGCGCGTCCAGGATAGACCACGCGCCATATGCAGCCCCTGGCGTCTGCAACACTTCGCGAATCCCGGCGTCCTCGATCTCCGAGACGTCGAGGTCGACGGTCGCGCCCGCGACAGGGCTGAATGTTGGCGGATCGAAATTGTGGAGGAAGGTCCTCGTCATAGCGCCAGCGCCAGCTTGGGATCGTCATGCTCGAAAGCGCTGGCCATTCGGCTGATTTCCGCCGATCGAGCGCCGACCGCCTTGGCTGTATCGCGCCAGGTCGCTGTCACGGTCGCGACCTCTTTGATAATCGCGCGGGCCTGCGGCAGGGTGAGCGCGAAAAATATCGACGCGTTCAAGCAGATCGAGCGAACAGGTGCCCTCATCGAGATCGATGTTCGTCGTCAGCACCCGGGCCTTGAGATCTGTCGGGACGGGATTGAGGTCGTATGCCGGCGAGAGAGACCACCCCGCCTTTCCCAGCCATAGGAAACCGTGATTGCGGAGGTGGTCGTCGACATTGGAAACCAGCACATTGAAGACGACCCGCCGATAGAGGGCATGCGCGTCCGTCTTCCCCTGGGCGCCGTGTTGAGCAAGGGCATCGACGATCTCCGGATAGCTGCCGCGCTCACCGTCCTTGGCGCCCATCATCGCCATCGCCGACAGGAACGGGATGCGGCTCGCACCGTCACGATCGAAGCGTCGCGACAACATGACTGGCTTGCCGGCGACCTCGATCAGCTCGTGTTGAGGCGTGGCAATACCTGCCTGGCCGGCCAGCCGCAGCGCGATCTGTTCCCAGGTCTCCATACTGTAGTCGTCGGTCTCCTTCGGGAATTTCGCTATGGAGAGGTGACCATGTTGGTCGATAACCGAGGCCTTCGGTCGGGCACCGCCCAGGGAGGAGCCTGGGGCAAAGATGAGCTGCAAGTCTTCATCCGTTTCCTCGTCTCGGAGGATCGTTCGGTGATCTGGAGCAAACGGCCAAGCTCGATTAAAGCAGGAACGCCCGTGCGGATCGGCGCTTGGAAAATCTCTTCGCCGACCCAGCGGAAGCGGAGGGCGCCAAGTCGCGTCTCGTCGGCGACGCTGAGCAGGTAGTCGCTTTCTACAAGCGTGCGAACCGCGCGGCCTTCTTGGTCGGCGAGGCGGCGTTCGGCGCGCTGCATGAGGCGCCGGCCCCAGGTATCCGGCGCTGAGTCGCCGATGGAGCCGAAAGTCACAAGACCTGCAGGGGGGGCGAAGGCTCCGCGGGTCAAAGCAAGAGCTGGCTCTAGCGAGAAGCGGTCCGGATCCTCAAGCCATGCTCCGTCATACTCGAAGAGGATGGTCTCGGTTCCCCGGACGCGATTGCTCCTCGCCAGTCCGATCGGGCGTGTGCGGCCGTCCAAATCGATATGGACCTCGAAGTCAGCCATCGCGCGACGATCCGGTTGGCCGCTGGAGGTGGACATGCTTGGGCAGGTCGGCACTGGCGAGCGCCTGACCGACGCTGTCGTTGCTGATGTCGGCGACCTGGCCCAGGCCCTCAAGGAGGCCGAGGGCCTGCAGGACGCCGGCATAGATGCCGACGCTGACGTTGGTGTCCCCGGCTTCGACCCTTTGCAGAGTCGAGCGAGAAGTGAAGGCGCGCTCGGCTACCACCGCCATCGGCAGCCGTCGGCGTCGACGGGCATCATGAATGTCAGCCCCAAGCTTGCGCAGCACGCGCCGCACCGCAGCCGGAGGGTTGTGTGGAGTGGGCATTATGTCACCTTCGCGCTACAGATTGGTCCGTTATGTAGCACGAAGACTACAATTCATCTAGCCCTTGAAGCCTCATCTCAATGGAGAACGAAGTTCTATTACCGCCGTCGTGACGGCATCGACGGGACCCCCCAGTCGTCGGCGATCGCGGCGAGCGTGGTCATCACGTCATCGAAGCTCGTTCGGACGACCTGAGTGAAAGGAGCGTCTGTCTCCGTCACTATGCGGTCGATCTGGGCAAGTGCAGGCGAGAGAGCGGCCGCGATGCGAACGGGTCATCTCGGCATGACGGAGAAATAGCATAGCATCGGCGCACATCGAGCCTCGCTTTTGCTTCGGGTGAACCAGTGAAGCACGACCGTGCCGCGATGCTGTGGGAGATACGACCGTGCCGCGATGCTGTGGGAGATATTGTTCGTGCAGGTGCGGCCGCTGCCCGCCTTAAAAACTGTCAAGAAAGGTGGCGAGCGCCCAGACCCGTATCAGGATCCACTAAGGCTCGGGTATTCAGGCTCCGCGCCTCCGACGCGACCATGCTCTGAAGCCGCACCTCCAAGATAATAGGTTTTCCTTCGCCGGATGGAGGCGGTCAGAAATCCAACGCTTTGGCCAGCATCGGTTCAAGAACCAGATCCGGCCGACCTCCCTTTTCGCGAAGCTCCATTGCCCTTATGATCTTCGTGCCTTCATGGCTGTGCTTCCAGTCCCGAGACGCTTCGGCCGCGACGACGAGGTAGTCGGTCTGGCCGCAGACGGTTTCCTTCCAATCACCGCCGCGTTCGCAAATCATCTCAGCGATTACCTTTCGCGGGCCAATGGCGAATTTTCCCGTGAGGACGAACATCCGACTCGGAATTACGAGCCGGCTTGCATCCTCCAAGGCGCCGTCAATGACACCCACATTGCCGAAGGTAGGCAGCCCCGTATCTGTCGCGCTGTCGCCGACAAGATGGGCAATCCACCCGCATATGTCTTCTGCCTCCTCGGCGGTTATGCGACGGTCAGAAATAGACCTTCTGGCAGTTTCTCCGAGAGACGCCACGCGGCTGTCTCTCTGCAGGACCACACTCGAGTCCAACCTGGACAGCAGTCTTTCGACCTCTGCGGGCGTGATGGAGTTGTCGCAGGCGATACCGGCACAGAACCCGTAGAACTCGTTGACTTCGTCCTTCTCGTCAGCGGCGATAAACTCCCGCGAGCGTATGCCGACTATTGTTTCAAGGATGGCGTAGATCTCTTCGGGCGCGTTACCCCACACATCCAGATCGCGAATGAGCTCGGCAGCATCGTCGTCGTGAAGAAGGGACAGGAACTGCTCAGCTTCGACCCTGAGTGGCGGCATCTCCGCGCTCTCGACCCGCTCGCTGGCCATCACGCCCTTCAAGAACCCGAGCCAGTACCCCAACGCCTTCCGGTGATTTGCCTGCGCATGGATTCTACCGAGCGCGGCCCCTTCGTGTTCGAGTTTACCGCCCCTTCCGCGGAACACTTCAACCATTGTCGCCCCCTCGACTCTTGGTTTCGATCTTAGCAGACATCAGAACACTCATCTATCCGCCGACCAGACAACGCGTGCCTAAACCGGAAGGCCTATCCCGTTAGCTCCCTGCTTTCGAGATGGTAGGGCCAGGTTGCCACCCCAGGAACGGCGTTTCGGCCGAGCGGTCGACCAAAGAAGACGCTCTGGACTCACCAAGGATCAGGCGCCTGAACCCGCTGCCTCCGACGCGCTCTGTCTCTCGCCCAGCCGTGCTCGTCCGCAAGGGACGCTCCGCTCAAGCCCTTGCGGACTGCGCGCGCCTGCGCATGGCGGGACGCGCGACGGCGGCTCCGGAGATCAGGCTTGGTTCCAGACCGCTTCGTGCGGGGAGCTAAAGCTCGAGATCGCCCTTTCGCCTACTGTGCCGACACCGTTCTGTCCCTGGCGCTGCCGTGCTCTTTGATTAAATCTGCCGAATTCTCGCGTATCCTGCGGCCGCGCATGTGAGCACAAGGTGGCGCCGGCGCTTCGACGAGCCACCCCACAAAAACCAGCGTCGGGATGGCGACCGAAATGCTGAGGCAAGAGACCGCCACTCCAGAATGAAAAGTTCGTCATGCATTCCCATGCCGTTATTGCGTCCCTGCCAGTCGCCGGGGCCGACCGTACTGTCCTTATCGAGGCCGCCAACACCGCGCTCGAAAGAGCCATAAGCGCATTGAGCCCGCCAACGAGAAGCTGACTCGCACCCTTTGGGATGCCGAGTCCTATATCCATAATGAAATCACCGCAGACATGTTGCCGATTTCACGGGACGACGCTGCGTACTTCGTGGACGTGTTCCTGATGCATCATGTCATTGGATTGGCTGTCGCAGCAGACGAAGAGGCCGCTGATATCCCGGCCGTGACCTCGCCGGAGGTGGCTGGACCTGCCTGCTGCAATCTCGCGGGCAGCGCAATCAATACAGCGGTCTATTGTAGCAGACGCTTTATGAAGGCGAACCTCGACGATCTCGTGCGGCGCTGCGCCGGCCCGACCCGCCGATTCAAGCGGAGTGGTGCTGAGGTTGCAGGAAAATGCCCCCCGCAGGACTCCTGGAGGGCAGGCACGGGCTGGGTGCCGTGCTCGTGGGCTGGAGGCGCGTCACAGCGGCGCAGGCCCCGCACCCGGAGGGCGTCATGACGATGACGGAGGCCGCCCCCCTTCCTTGGAGTCCATCACTACACCCTGAGATTCCTGGTGGATTCGGGATACGTCGAAACGACCTCGTGAGAGGGAAACTGGGCGCAAGAACACTCGGGCCGAATTCACTACGGCCGTGGCAGCACGGCCGCTCCAGAACGATTTCGTCCAAGCCAGGAACGGGCCAGGAGACTGGGACGCGGTTCGAGTCCTTGCCCCCGGCTCTCGGAAGCAGGATTTAACCCTGCGATCCGCACCTCGATGGGGAACAGTCGCAAAGTGCAACCGAAGCTTTTGAGCAAGTGCTCACGGCTGAAATCGGAATCCGCCGGGGACTATGGATGTATCTTCGGCACGGCGACTTCAAAGGAACCGCCTCGTTATGGGCCAAAACGTTTGTGATGACGTAAAGGTCAGGCCAGAGTTGCCACTCCCCGCACGCGGTGTCCCTCAGAGGCGCCTTTCGCGACCAGAATCGTCTGATCTTTTGTCGGAACCCTGACAAAGCCGTGTCGTTGCAAACAGACAGAAGCGGAGACTAAGAGCCAATATAGTGAACTAAACCGACTCTTTGAATTGGCTTGGCTCTTGCATTTTGAATCGGCGTTCATTCCGCAACGGAGCCGTTCGATGTCCGGAGCCCGACCAGAGCGACACCCTTCGACCATTTCCTGTTGCGGAACGAGCGGCGTTATTTCCGAGCCGATTGCATACGAAGTAATTGCTAAAATCTTTAAATCAATCTCACAGGAGGAGAAATGGCTGACGAATTCATCTACGACGAAAATTGGTCGGCAATGTATGAGCTACTTACATTGCTGCGAGGTAAGAATGATGAGGTCGGCGAGACTGTCGCCTTTCTTCAGCGATTTTCCAGCGGAGGGAGTGCTCTTGAACTCGGCATTGGCGACGGACGCGTGGCGGTGCCGTTGAGCGAGCGAGGCGTCAAGGTCGAAGGTATCGACAATTCGGACAGCATGTTGAACCTTCTCGCCAAGCGTACTGGCCTGATTAAGTTTTGGAAGGCAGATATTTCAAGATTTAGATCGGAGCACCGCTACAACTTGGTGTATTGCGTTTGGAATACATTCACGCAGGCCGTCACGCGCGAAGCGCAAATAGCTTGCCTCCGATCTGCCGTGGAGGCGTTAGATGATGGAGGGAATTTGGTGATAGATGTAGGCGTGCCGCCCTTGGATGGTTTCGTCAACGGCCAGAAAATTTCCACGCTCGTTGTGGATCATGAGAATACGATCATCGCTGCTGATGTGCACGATCCGCTAACCCAAAAATTGGTCTCAACCCTCCTCTGGTTTTCTGGTACGTCGGTCAAACGATTGCCCAATCGCGTTCGTTACGTCTATCATCAGGAACTCGATACCATGGCCGAATGCGTAGGGCTCAAGCTGGCGGAGCGTTGGGGAGATTGGGCAGGAGGTGCGTTCACCGAACAGTCCAAACGTCATATCTCTGTTTACCGCCGAGCGACGACCGGTCTATAAAATGAGTTATCTCCAACTAATGTAAGGCAACCCCCCCCCGGGCGGGTGATAAAGCCTGGCAGAGCCTCATTGAAACGACCGTGAGGTTGATGTGAGCGGAACAAGCGAGCTTGGCGGCATAAGAGTCTATGATCGGTTCTACCTATTCGCAATATGGTCTGTAGGAGTCAGCAGCGCGAAGCGCGAACGTGCATCAGCGAACAAGCGCGGCTCACGAACTCCGATGCCTTAACAACTCGATCGCGCGCCGAACGACCTCGCTGGCTTCCTGCAAGCACTTGACCACCTGACGCCGAAGGCCACTTCGATCGGAAAGTGCTGTCAGCATAATTCGGCCGTCGGCAATCGCCAATGCGCACGCATGGCTCGCACAGGTCTTCAAAGCGCATCGGCGATGGAAGGCCCAACAGCGATGTCCATGCCTTCAGTGAAATGACCAAATCTGAACGGCGTCAGCTTCGCGCTCACAGATCAACGGGAGGGTCCAATTACATCCTGTTCTGGCTGCTGAGCGCCAGCGAGCCAAATGGGGCGATCCTCCAATGCTGTTTCCTTTGCAAGCCGTTTGCACAACGTTTGCCAGAGGGGATCGCCGGCGAATGCTGGCAAGCTGCCCCATGCCTCCCTCAAAGGTATCTCGCCATAGCAGTCGATTAACCGCCCAAAATCGCAGCCAAGCTGGGTCATAAGACTGAACGGATCGATTCGACCCGGCGAGATCGTGCGATGCCCCCACAGACTCGGCTCTTGGTCAGACCCCAGCGAGACGGACAAGCTACTATTTGCAGGTGACGGAAACTCAGAGAGAGTAGACAGCAAGGCATAGCGCATAATCGGATAGTAAACGATCTGGCGACTGCCGCCGAGCACCCGCACTCCAGGGAGTATCGATGTTACAAAGAATGACAGGAGCATACTGGGTATGATTTCATGCTCGTTCAACGATTGGAGAAGCGCGTCAGGTGCGCACTGTACAGAGAAGGTCCCGCTTTCGTTCAAAAACAGGCCATCGCGCAGCCGCAGGGGAAATATGCGCCCCCCTAAAAAATGCCAAAAGAAGTCGGTTGTCGTCTTTGCCCAGCCGGCCCATTGGCCGCAATCAAACGACACGAAATGATTGAGCAGCCTCTTCGCAAAAGAGCTTGGTCCAAACAGCGTTGACGAAAGCCACGATGACGGGTCGCGAAGATGCTGGGCGACTAGGTCGCCCACGTCCAAATCATCGAACTGCAACAACTGTAGATCCGATGCGAAGAAACGGCGCCAGAGGCTCTGATTGGCTGTCTTGATAGCATCGGCGGCCGAGAGAAACTCATCATCGGGCAGGGCTCTTTTCAATTGCGCGGCCAGTTGGCTCGCGATCCTCGTCTGTTTGGCGCTCGTCAGAGCAAAGCGCTGCGGCGCATGACGTCCGCAAACACTGAGTCGACCCATTTTTCTGTTTGACAGCCCGAAGAGATTGAAGTGCTGACCTCCAAGCCGCAGCCAACCGGGGCCTTTCTTGTCGCTTTCTTGGAATTTTACAGTTGAACTCGAATGAGTCACATACCAGCTGTCTTTATGGGAGCGCAGCCCCATGGCACTAAAGATATGCGTGTAGAACGCATCGGGTTCAAAAGCCAGGTAACAGTGTGGGCCGGTCTGAATGACCGGTCGGCTTCGAAGCTGTGCACCGAGTTTTTCAATCTGCTGATGCCCATAGCCCAGACGAGAGGCACAATCTGCAAGTCGTAACTCCATCTGCTCTAGAGCATGCATACGGACAGGATCGGCGGCGGCGGGCTTAGCGTCATAAGCGGCATGCGCATACGCACGTGTCGGAAGCGTCGAGTAACGCGAGATGTGTGGCATAAGCCAAACCAATGCTTCAGCGACGGGTTTTGGAGATGGCGATTTCATAACACGTCATCCGGTGGGCTGTTGGGCTACCGTTTTGCTTGGTGGACAGATGAGAATACCGACTGTCCAAACCACGACGATGACAACTCCGAAATACGGGAGCCCGGCCGAGGGCAACAGCGTATCGCCGGCAAGTGCAGTCAAACCATACACAACCAATCCAAACCCCGTTGCAAGGGTTTGGATGCGCGCTGGCCGATCGACGGGAACCGCAATAAAGCCGACTGCGCCGCTGGTAACAATTGGATCATCCTTCCCGACAAAGTAATGAGGTGACTGTCTGTACGCTGTTGGTTTCAAGAAGCGCGAGCCATGTCGCGGACATGAAATACGAGTACCTGCCGATATTGGAGGCAAGCCACTGGCCAAGAATGTACTGGTCGTAACAATGGCATTTTAGGACGCGTTGGTCGTTGGCCGGCTTCGCTCAGCTTCCGGACGCTGCCAGGCGGCGGAACGGCGGGGGTTCGAAGGCCAATCCCGGCAGCGAAGCCGGGGTTTCTGTATAGACGTATTCATTTGGAATGCAGGGTGGGGCCATCGCCGAAATTACACGCCGAAGATTGTCCGCGTTGTTGCTAGCGGCAAGTGTGTAGAAATTGCCAGAATTCCATGTCACGCATCCGTATTTGAAGTGCGCGGCCACCGACTCTGACATTTCAGATAGCGTCGTCTCATTGAGGTTCATTTGCTTAAGAATGGATTCAGTTTTCTTTTTGATATCATCCTGAGTGAAGAAGCGCGCTTTATATCCGTAGTCTTTCTGGAGCTCCCGGCTCAAGTATGAGATGTCGTCGTCTTGCCGAAATTTTTCGAAGAAGAAGAATATCCCACCGTCTTTCAAGTGACGTTTCACAAAGCCAATCTGCGCCTTTCGATTGGGCGAATACATTTGAAATGTGGTGTCCTCCAAGATGATGTCGAATCCGTCGGCAAAGTGCCTGAGCGCCAACGTCCCAACCATTCGGCTCCGGGTCAAGTGATGAAATGGGCCGAGGAAGAATGTTGCATGCGCGGGCCGTCCGTGCAGAAAGAAGCTTTCCTCGTTTTCCTTATTGGGACTGCATGAAAGGGTCTGAATCTTGCCGTTACCCAGCTGGGCAAGCGTTCGAGCGAGTGTGCCTTCGGCGGCCCCCAGCAGATAGAACCGAGCCGGGAGGGTCTCATCCGCGATAGCGTCTGCATATCGCAAGAAGGCATCGCCAACTCGAACCTCCTCCTCAAGACGATAAGGAATGCTGGCATGATAGTGAGGGTCGAAGCGGCCCCAGATCTGGCGATGCGCGCCGGTGAAGCTTTGCAGCGACGCATCCCCTTGGAAAAGGCGCGCATCAACGCTCGGAACTTTGATCGGGGCTCCTGATCGCCCTGCTGCGGTCGCCGAAAAGAAATCGGCCATTTCATTCAATCGTGGTGCCTTATCGCAGTCCTTGAAAAAGTCTCCCACCCGCTGTTCCATTCCGCTCTTCCCAAGTGAATTGTTCGACGCACAGCTCCGGTACTTCGCGCATGGCTCCGTCACTAGACGCATCCGAGGCAGGCCGGCTTCGCCATAGTTATATCACATCACAATAAGTACTAATGTAAAAGTTAAGCTAAAATCAAATATAGGTCGCGACTTGGAAACAACACACTCTGGACATTAATTAACAATCTGCGCAAGGAGTGTTAGACTTAGTCCGCAGACCTCAAAATTGGATGTGCACATGAGTTACTCACGCGTTGACCGGTATCGCCTGGTCGAGCTTGCCGGTCCCGGGCAATGATCACGTTGTCGCCAACATGGGGTGATCGCTTTGATCTCCCGCGTCAGCATCCTCCGCGTTGAAGCACTGATTGAGCTCGACACCGGAGAAGCGACCGGCGCCTGCATCGCCGACAATCCCAGCATGTTGACCCGTTATCAGCATGCGACCCAAACAGGCGGAGCGGTAGCCGAGTCTGCCCGGTAAAAGGTCCGGTCAGAGGTCGTATATTCAATACTGGATCGTGATGGCCTGTGCTCACGGGGGATCAGGTAACGTTAGCATCACCAGCCCCCCTGCAGCCGCCCTGTCAGCAGAACCTTCACACATGAACCAAGAGCCGCTTGTCGCTTGCCCTGAACTTCATGTCGAAACCAAATCGATCGACCCAGATTTATCGCCTCTCAAATAATATCTCCGCCCAGATTCGACCGGCATAGGTACTCGTAGAGGGTGAAAAGCCGTTCGCCAATGACTCTTCCGCTCCCTAGAAGAGATGAGAAATTTCCCAAATTGGGCGACAAAATATGAGGTCATTCCATGGCAGAGGCCAGAACTGTGAACGGTAACTTGGTGTTCTACCGGGTCCAGAGCGCTTGGGTCTAGATAATCATAGCTCCTGAAAAGCACGGTTGGCGAGAGACATACCGGATCGTGTAGCGTCTGGATCACCGAGAAATATGAACGTTCAGCAAACAGGTTAAATCCCGAAAGATCAAATCCGCATTGGTTAAAGACGGAATTTTCCTCAAAGGCTTGCACGTCGGTGCAGAGGAACCCGAATTGCTGAATCCGATATGGCATCACTACTGTAGCAGGACTGGCGATTTGGCGGATGTCTTCCGCTATCGATTCATATCCCTCACCAACTACCCCAGAATCCAATGTTTCCGTAAAAATTATGTCAGGCGCCGAAGGAAGGTCGCCGTCCAGAATTGCTTGCCTTGAGGACTTTGCAATCACCGCGATGCGATCCTGCAAATCGTTGTTCCGGATAATCTCCCGCGCCGCCTCAGCAATTCGCTCATCCATCTCGCATGTGAATACCTTTCGGGCGCCATGCCTGGCGAAGAGCATCGCCGGAAGGCCAGCCCCGGTCCCGATTTCCACGACGGTCTTTCCTCTGAGATTACAGGATGCAATGGCCGCCTCTATTGCTGCATTTCGTGCGGAGTCGCGCATCATTCTGAAATGCCAGTTGGGAACCTGGGAATCTGCGTGAGCGCGGGATGGGATTTCGTGCATTTTTAATACCCTCTAAACCCCTATGGTGGGTGAATAAAAGCCAACGATCTCATCGCGAACAGCGATCGAGGGCGTCGCGCGCATTGTAGGGCTGCCTGTCAATCCTCTGAGACGAGCGAATGAGTGTTGCAGCTTGCGAAGGGGAAGCAGCAAGAATGGTGCCAAGGCACGCAAGCGCTAGAGACCCGGCCTGCCAATTCCGTCGCCTACAAAGAGTGCGTGAGTCTGCACCAGTTTTGGGAATGCGCCGGGTACCTGAACTCAGTGCCGATTTGTCGAATCCCCGACACGGTCATCTTTCGGCCTGAGTTCCTTAGCTGGTAGTCGCCCCGAGCCTCGAGCGTGTCGCCGAATACTCCGTCGCTTTACCCGGAGAGAAAGCGTGGCGGCGCGACAATCACGATCGAGGGGAAAGCACGAGTTCTGTTTGTCGTCTAGACGTCTGGGGTAACAAGGGGGGTTGAATGACCTACCTGCAATCCCGGTACCAGCGCAGCGACATACAGGAAAGCCCGGCATCGATCCTCTCGATCTCGGCGGTCTTCAGAGGCACGACCTTGTAACTCGCCTTTTCGAGCATCTCAATCGTGCGCGGGTAGCCCGCGCTGACCATGACGATGTCGTTGACGCGCAGCACGTTCGCCGCAGGCTCTTCGCCTTCCGGGACGATGAACTGGCGGAATTCCTTGAATACGGAAGCCTTCGCGAGGGCAGCGGTCGAAATCACGGTTTCATCGTCGAGCAGCGAGGAGGCCGTCTTGAAATGCAGAACGCCTTTCGGAGTCTCGGCAATCTGGGCCTTCCCGCCGAGTTGCTCGATACAGGAGACAAGGGCCTCTGCCCCGGCCTTGTCGGTGCGATCGGAAAGGCCTATCAGGACGCTATTTGGGGTGTACATGATATCCCCGCCGTCCGCTTGTCCCGGGGTAGGGAGTTCTAGCACGGTGTCGAACATATCGCGCAGGATCGGCGCGATCTCCGCGGTCTCGGCGACCCGGCTTGGCGTGCCGGGACGGAGCAGGATGGCGCCCCCGGTGAAAACGAGCGCCGGGTCTTCGACAAACAGGGAGTCTGGAAAGGCCTCAAGAGACGGCAGGACGCTCACTTCGACACCTGCATGCCGCAAGGCCGCAACGTATGCGTCGTGCTCGCCCTTGACGCCTTCATAGGTAGGACCGCCCCGATCATCGGCGCGTAGGCCGTTGACGACCGAGATCGAGGGTTCGCGAACGATTGCCGAGTTGAACTGATAGACCGATCTGGTTTGCGACATTTCCAATCCTATTTGTCAGTAGTGTTTCGCTGTGCGGCTTGCTTGGGCGGTGAATGACGTCTGTGCGGGCTGCGCCCTGCGCTTCGACAGGTGAATCCCTGCAAGCATGCACCGGACCGATCCACCCGCGAGTTCGATTGTCGAGACATCGAACGGCAATAGTCGCGCGGACTGCTCGATTGCCGATATCTGCTTCGCCTGCAGCGCCGCATGTGCTCGCCCGGAAATGGCAACAATGCGACCATCCGTGCCCTCCAGTTCAATGGCATTGCCGGCGAAGTCTTCGATCTGCTCGATCGAAAGCTCCACGATCTGACGACCGGTTTCCTCCAACCTCGCGACGACTTCCCGCCGCCGCCAGGGATCAGGGATCGACTGCGCCCCTAACAACGCGAAATCGGTGCCGACGCACATCAGGACATTGGTGTGATAGACCGCCTTGCCGCTGCGATCGACTGCGTCAAAGATCATTGGCTCGAAATTGAAGTGCGTGCAGAACCGTTCGAGCGCAACCTCGTTTGCCCTGTTGGAACGCACCACGTAGGCGACACGGGCAATGTGGTCGAGCACCATCGCACCGGTCCCTTCGAGGAAGACCCCGTCCTTCTCGAGGCCGGAATAATCGATGACATCCTGAACCCGGTACTCAGCCTTGAGCATCTCGATGATGTCGGTCCGGCGCTCTTGCCTTCGATTCTCCGAGTACATCGGATAGATCGCGACATGCCCGCCAGAATGGGTCGAAAACCAGTTGTTCGGAAAGACGGAGTCGGGTGTTGCGGCCGACTCATCCTCATAGAGGTGGACAGTGATCCCGGCCTCAGCGAGGCCGTCCGCCATACGCGTGGCTTCTTGATATGCCAGAGCGACCAGATCATCCGGCTTCCGCGTTTCATCGCGCACCTGGAACGTATTGTCTGCCGCAGTGACCGGATTCGGCGTGAAGTGATGAGGGCGGATCATCACGACGGCCCTCGGCGCCTGCATGGATACTTTGCTCATCCCAATGCACCGCTCAGCCGCACTGGAGCCGGTTGGGCGGCGCGCAGGATCATGCCGTACAAGTCGCGGGGTTCATCCGGGTCGGCGAGGAGATCGAGTTCTTCGTAGAGTCCGGTGTCCTTGAGGCGGTCGCGCACATAGCGCAGGGCCGAAAAATCCTCGATCGCGAAGCCCACGGAATCGAACAAAGTGATTTGGCGCTCGTCGCGGCGGCCGGGCTCGTTGCCGGCGATCACCTGCCAGAGCTCGACCACCAAGTGCTCGGGCGCGAGCTGTTGGATTTCGCCTTCGATGCGGGTCTGTGGGGCGTATTCCACGAAGATGTCGGAGCGCAGAAGAATGTCGCGGTGCAGTTCGGTCTTGCCTGGACAGTCGCCGCCGACCGCGTTGATGTGGACGCCGGGGCCAACCATGTTGTCTGTAAGGATGGTGGCACACTGCTTGTCGGCGGTGACGGTGGTAATGATATCGGCGCCTTCCACGGCCTCCTGCGAGGAGGCGCAGGCGGTGATGTCCAGGCCGATGCCGGCGAGGTTCTTCGCGCAGCGGCGCGTGGCAGCAGGATCGACGTCGTAGAGGCGCAGTCGATCGACGCCGACGATGGCCTTGAAGGCGATCGCCTGGAACTCGGACTGTGCGCCGTTGCCGATGATCGCCATGGTGCGAACGCCCTTCGGCGCGAGATGCTTCGCCGCGACCGCCGACATGGCCGCGGTGCGGAGCGCGGTGAGGATGGTCATCTCCGTGAGCAGCATTGGATAGCCGCTTCCGACATCGGCCAGAACGCCGAAGGCGGTGACGGTCTGGCGGCCGGAGCGCGTGTTCTTGGGATGGCCGTTGACATATTTGAAGCCGTAGGTTTCGCCGTCGCTCGTCGGCATCAGCTCGATGACGCCGTCCACGCTGTGGGACGCCACACGCGGCGTCTTGTCGAACAGCTCCCAGCGGCCGAAGTCTTCCTCGATATAGCCGGCGAGGTCGGTCAGGAAGCGCTCCACGCCGATCGTCAGAACCAGCTTCATCATATTGTCCACGCTCACGAAGGGAACGATGTTTAGCTTCTCGGGCATGGTTCAGTGGTTCCTTGTCGGGCGGTCCATGATGCGGCGGCCCATTAGACTGGCGGTGAGGTCGACCATCAGGATCGCGGTGCGGCCGCGCTCGTCGAGGAAGGGGTTGAGCTCGACGAGATCGAGGCTGGTGACGAGGCCGGAATCGTGCAGCATCTCCATCACCAGATGCGCCTCGCGGAAGGTCGCCCCGCCCGGCACGGTCGTGCCCACGGCCGGGGCGATTGACGGGTCTAGGAAATCGACGTCCAGGCTGACATGAAGCATGCCGTCCTCAGCCAGGATGCGCTGGAGAAAAGCGCGTAGCAGAGGAGCGATCCCGTGCTCGTCGATCATGCGCATGTCGTGGACTGTCACCCCGGCGAGTTTCAGCGCCTCACGCTCGGCCGGATCGACGCTGCGCACACCAAGCGTGCAGATGCGCGCCGGATCGACCGCAGCTGGCAGGTCTGGGAAATAGCCGTGAAAGCCTTTTTGCCCGCTGGCGTAGGCGAGCGGGACGCCGTGCAAGTTGCCGCTGACCGTAGTGTCGAGCGTGTGAAAGTCCGGGTGGGCATCCAGCCAAAGCACGAAGAGCGGCCGGCCCAACTCCTTGGCACGACGGGCAACTCCGGACAGCGTGCCGGCAGAGATACTGTGATCGCCGCCGAGAAAGATCGGCATTGCTTCTCGGCTCGCCGCATAGGCAGCTTCGGCGATCGCTCCGGTCCACGCCGAGACCTGCGGCAGCGCCTTCAGGCCGAGGTTCTCATGCGCCACGGGCGGAAGCGGTCCGGGCGCGACCGCCCCTGCGTCCTCCACTTCATGGCCGAGTTCCGTCAGCGCCTGCGCGAGTCCCGCGGCGCGCAACGCGCTCGGTCCCATATCACAGCCCATGCGTCCGGCCCCGTCCTGGACCGCCGCGCCAACGATCCTACACAGCATGTCGCCGCTCCCTATTGCTGCTGGCAGCGCGCTGGTTCGGCGCGTCACCCCACTCGAACCGGGATGCGAGCCTCGATACGGCTGAAAATCCATACGAGCAATCCCGTGAGAACCATGTATGTCAATGCAAGCAGAAGCAATGGCTCGTATATCACCAATGTATCCTGGCGAACGCGAGCTGAAACTGCATAAAGGTCGACAACCGTGATAGTAGCGACGAGCGGTGTCGATTTGAGTTGCATTACTGTTTCACCGGCCAACGTGGGCAACGCCTTGTGGATTGCCTGCGGCAACCAGACCCGGCGAAAAAGCTTCCAGCGGTTCATACCGAAAGCGCGTCCCGCCTCGAGCTGGCCGCTCGGCACGCCGGCAAAAGCACCGCGCATAACCTCGCCTACATAGCCTGCGAAGGACAGCGTTAGAGCCAGTACAGCGTATGGCCACGCCTGGCGAACGAGAGGCCAGATATCGGATTCGCGAATCCATGGATATTGCGGGAAGAGCGAGCCAAGCCCGTAATAGAGCAGCCAAATTTGCAGAAGCAACGGTGTGCCTCGAATGACGGTGCAGAAAGCTTTCGCTGGAAGACTGAGCCAACTAGGGCCCACTACTTGAGCGAGCCCAAGTGGCAATGCCAGAACGAAGCCGAAGACGCAGGTCACGATGAGGATCCAGATCGAACGCCATAAACCAGCAATCGCAAGCATGTAGTAGTCGGCCAACCAGTCCCAACGCATGAAGACGGCTGCTGCGGTGATCAAGACAAGGCCGATCACGATCAATACGACGCGGTGTGGCTCCAACCGTGCGAATGGGCGGCAGTTTGCCGCAACAGTCGTGAAATAGGCCATCAGCGGCTCTCCGCTATCGGCTGCCGGCCGCGCCTTGCCCAATGCTCGACCCGTCCGATGAGGACGTTGGAGATCAAAGTGAGCAGTAGATAAAGCACGCCAGCGGCCATGAAGAAGGTGAAATAGGCCTTTGTAGTGCCCGCAGCCTGCCGTGTTTCCAGAGTCAGTTCATTGAAGCCCACAACGGCCAGAAGTGCTGTGCCTTTGAACGCAACCAGCCAGAGATTTGCGAGACCCGGGATCGCGAAGGGCAGCATCGCCGGCAGAGTAATGCGTCGCATCAGCATCCTTGGGTTCATACCAAAGGCTCGCCCGGCCTCGATTTGGCCTTGCGGCACCGCGAGGATCGCGCCGCGCAGCACCTCCGTTGCGTACGCGCCCTGTACGAAGCCGAGCGCAACGATGCCTGCCATCGGCCCGCTGACGTCGATCCGTCCGTAACCGAGAGTTTCCAGGAGGCGGTTGATCAGGTCCGGAACCGCGAAATAGATAAGCAGAATTAGCACAAGTTCCGGTACCGCGCGGATGAGGGTGGTGTAGACTTGAAGCAAGTCGCGGCGCACAGGTCCGCCGTAAAGCTTGCCAAAAGCACCGCCAATGCCAATAACCAATCCCAAGGCGAATGCGCCGACACCGATCCCAATTGAATTAATGAATCCGCGAACCAGATTTCCGCCCCAGCCAGGCGGCGTAGGTGCAAGCAACTCGAACATGCTGGTCTGCGCCAGCGACAAAAAGACAGAATCGGTCAAGAACGCCTCCACCTTGAGGATTGACCCTCGCCAAGAGCCTGCCGTTCACTGGTGCGTGACGAAGGAGGCCGCCTGCCTCCGACTCAACAGGCAGAAGTATTTCGAGGGTCTACGTAACAGGAGAATTTCGTCTGTCATTCGCCGTAAATGTCGAATGAGAAGTACTTTTTCGTAATTTCATTGTACTTCCCGTTCGCGCGAATCCCCTTGATTGCGGCGTTTATCTTTTCCTTGAGCATGGTGTCTCCCTTGCGCAGACCCGCGCCCGCGCCCGGCGCGAAAATCTCGGGGTCATTGGCAACCTTGCCCTTTATCTCGCAGCAGGCCTTACCCTGGTCAGTCTTCATGAATTGATCAATGGTAAGCGGGCTAGCCAGAATGGCGTCGATCCTGCCGGCGACCAAGTCCTGGTTGGCCTCATCCTGTGTCTGGTACGTCTTCATCTCGGCCAAGCTGTCTTTGAAATGCTTGCTGGCATAGACCTCGGCATTGGTCGAGACCTGAATACCGAGGATCCTGCCCTTGAGGCCCTCAGGGGTAGGATCCACTGCAACGCCCTTGGGACCGGCAATCGTGTACCCGTTATCGCTATAGTACTTGTCGGAGAAATCGATCGTCTTCTTGCGCTTCTCTGTGATTGACATCGAACTCATGATGACATCGATTTTCTTTGACGTCAGGGAAGGAATGATCCCGTCCCAGGCGACCGGAGTGATGACACAATCGAGTTTTGCCTCGGCGCAGATCGCATCAATGATCTCAATTTCCCAGCCGACCCATTTTCCAGAGGCGTCCAGGGACGAGAATGGAGGGTAGGGCTCGGCCGCGATTCCGACCTTCACCTGTTCAGCTTGCGCCATCAAAGTAGATGCGCAGAAGATTGCCGCTGCGGCCGTCAATTTGGAAAGTATTCTCATTGTTTTCCCCTATAAGTCAGATGGTTTAGTCTGTTTTTCAGGCGCTAGCCCACTCTGCGGATGAATTGTTGAAGCCGCTCCGATTTCGGAGATCCGAAGATTGCGTCTGGTGGCCCTTCTTCCTCGACGCGGCCCTCGTGGAGAAATACCACGCGGGTCGCGACCTCGCGGGCAAATTTCATTTCATGCGTGACCAGGATCATGGTGCGACCTTCGCGGGCCAAATCGCCGATTACGCCCAGAACCTCACCGATGAGTTCGGGATCGAGTGATGAAGTCGGTTCGTCGAAGAGCATCACGCGTGGCTGGACCGCGAGAGCGCGCGCGATCGCGCCGCGCTGCTGCTGTCCGCCGGATAAAAATGCCGGGTATACGTGCCGTTTTTCCAGAAGCCCCACTCTCGCAAGCAGTTTCTCGGCTTCGATGATCGCCATTTCACGCTTGACGCCAAGCACATGGACCGGAACCTCGATCACATTTTCGATCAAGGTCATGTGGGTCCAGAGATTGAAGCTCTGAAAGACCATGCCGAGCCGGGAACGTACACGTTCAATCTGCTTTCGGTCCGCCGGGAGGGTGCTGCCATTTCCGTCAGGCTTGAGACGTATTTCCTCGCCGTTCACCCTGATAACGCCGCTGGTGGGGTTTTCCAGGCAGTTGATGCAGCGAAGTAAAGTGGATTTGCCGGAGCCGCTGCCCCCGATAATCGCCACCACATCGCCGTCGCGCGCAGATAGCGAGACCCCCTTCAACACATGAAGGGCGCCAAACTTCTTGTGCAAGTCCTCGACATGGATCGCCTCCGCGGCCGTGTCCGTCACCGCGTGGCGAGGAATTGCCATGATCGTGGCCGTCATTGCTGTGCGCCTGTATCGCCGAGCACAACATGAAAGGGCGAGACCAACAGCACTGTTCTGAGCGCCTTCATTTCGTTTCCTCTATTTCTGCGCCAATGTCTCAGACATAGACGCGCGGGATGTGGTCGCGGAGCTGGGCATAGAGACCGATGAGGTCCGTGCCCCATTGAGCGGCGACTTCCTCGTGAGTGATGGTCTGGTGCGCTTGCTGTCCGAGCAGGAGCACTTGGTCGCCAAATCTTGCATCAGGCACGTCCGTCAGATCGATGCGCAGGTGCTCGAGATGCGCGGGAGGGAGCAGGCGCGCGCGCTGCCCCCTCACCAGCGCCTCGGCCTGGGCTGGCACGTGACGCGGAAGGCCATCCCCCCACCCCATACCTAGGACGCCGATGGTCATTCCCGACCGAAAACCGGGTATGTCTGGTATAGGACCGAGAGAAGCGTCGATCCGCTTGACGGAAACGAGGCATGTCGAAATGGCCTTGAGCGCCGGCCGCAGGGTGACGGCCCGCATGGGTCGATCCGTCTCGGGAAGACCGATAAACAGGGCCCCGGGATCGACGGCATCGAGATCCATCGCGGGATGCCGAAGCACACCGGCAGTACTCGACATCATAATGATCGGGGGACGGGTGCCGGACGCCTCGGCATCCTGTAGAATCCGCTGCAGGCGGGAAAATTGCTCGCTAGCATCCGAAGTCACTGATGTGGGCAGCTCGCTGAGATGGGCGTAGAGCCCCTGTACTTCAACGTCGTTGCAGACGTGCGCGGCTGCGAGAAGCCGGCCTATCTCCTGCGGCGTGGCCCCAGCCCTGAAGAACCCGAGATCCGCCTTGACGAAAATACGGGTGACGCTCATGGCGGCGCGCCAGGACTCCAGCTCATTGAGGCTGGAAACGGTAACGGTGAGTCCGAGCGCTTCAATTGTTTTCGCCGATGTCGGTAGGGGACCGGGATAAAGCAAAACCGGGAGATCGATGCCCATTTCCCGGATGGCCATAGCATCGGGCAAGGTTGCGACAGCAAAGCCGTCAGCCCCCTCTGTTGCCAGTGTGCGGGCGACAGGTCCCGCTCCACAGCCATATCCATTGCGCTTTAAGCAGGCGAAAATCTTCACTGTCCGGGGAAGATGCCTACGCAGCTGACGGTAATTGTGCCTGATCGCGCCGAGGTCGATCTCGTAGCAGGCCTCCCGGGACGCCGCCTTTTTGCTCTGCACCGTCGCAATAGACGTTAACGCGCACATAGGTTCTGACGTTTTTCCCAACCGCTTTTTATTGCTTGTTTGCATGCGAAACGATGCGAGGAATCGCCAAAACCGTCAATTTATTAAGTTTTTGTGACACCCTATTAATTTTACTGATATGGCCACACACACGAGGCAGGCAAATGGCTGGATGACGCTCCGCGATGCAGGGCTGCTGCCTGGCAGGCCTGATCAGCAGCCTGCAAGCATCTTTGAGCGACGGCTTGCCGACACCTTGCTTGTTCCTCATTATGGACGCGGCGCTTCGGGCCCGCCTGGCCGGGTCATCCAGCCAGGCGGTGCTGTGGGCGATCAGAATGGACTGGGGGCTGCGCTAGGTGCTGGTGGTCGAGCTGGCTACGGGAGTGACAGCACCATTACAGGCGCGGGTTCACGACAGGGCTCAAGCAGCGCGGACTTGCCAATGTCGAGTTCGCGGTCTCCGACGGCCATCCGGCCCTCAGGGCGCGTTCAGGAAGTGCGGCCCCAACGGATAGCATGTGCACGACTTAGCCTAGCGCTGTGGTTCGCCAAGCGGAAAACCAAAAACTCGAAGCTTGGCGCAGAGCTGGGGTGAGAAATTCATGAGAGGTGGCCGAGGCGAACCGCTACTTCAATACGGACCATTTGCGCGAGCGCAGAGAAGGAAAGGCCTGGGGACATTCATCGCTTGAACGCGCTGCGGTTCCCTGTTCTGCTAACCCCCGGGGCGCAGCAGACAGTCGATGTCATTGCGACGCCATTCGCGGAACTTGATGAACCCAACTGTGACGGAGCGTTGTCCGCCAGATAATGAAACTCTGCAAGCGAGGCCGCCGAGCGTAAGGTCTTCTTGCACCTATGCAAAAGCCGCTGCCTTACCGCGCAAGTTGTCGACCGTGATCTCGGGCGGAATTGGGCAAATGTAGCGTCGCCCGCCAGTACGCTCCTTCAATTCCGCTTTTGCCCGGGCGATAAGATCGGGATTGCGCAGGCAATCTGCCGCGGTGGTCGCCATTGCTTTCGCCGCGAGCACCATTCCTTTATGGGCTGCTGGCAGATTCCCTTGCGTGACGAGCTGCCAAGTGTGGAACGGCGTACCTATAGCGAAGCAGGCAGTGCTGCACTGAACCGTGGGCACGATCCAGCTCACGTCGCCGACGTCAGTGCTGCCCATCATCATCCCTTCGCGCGCAGGAATGGGAAGTAGCCCGTCATGCAGCACCTGGCTCGCCAGCGAACGGTCGTAGAGCGCAACGCTCGCCACAATCTCCTCGTTCGTAAACGCGTTCTTCCGCAGTTGTTCGGCGAAGGCATAATCCGTATCGTCGAAGCCCGGGCCGCCGAGGCGACTCATGTTTTCGTACATAACCTCCTGCAGCACTTTGTTAGGCAGAACGTTCGAGTTTGCATCCATGATCTGCACCTCAACGGTGGTTTCCGTCATCAGCGCGGCGCCATCGGCGATCTTCTTGACGCGCTGGAACAGGTGCTCTGCATCCGGCAAATGCGGCGAACGCACCAGGTAGAGTGATTCCGCAAAAGCCTGTACCACGTTCGGCGCATCGCCACCCGTATTCGTAACGGCATAGTGGACGCGCGCATCCGAGGCCATGTGCTCGCGCATGTAATTTACGCCCACATTCATCAGCTCCACCGCGTCGAGCGCGCTGCGGCCAAGATGGGGAGAAACCGCCGCATGCGACGCCTGACCCGTGAAGCGGAAGCTAGCCTGAATGCACGCGAGAAACGAGGTGGACTGCACCTCGTTGACGACGTTTGGATGCCAGCAGAAGGCGGCATCGAGATCATCGAAGAGACCGGCCCGTGCCATGAAAGTCTTGCCCGATCCGCTCTCTTCCGCCGGGCAGCCGTAATAGCGCACCGTGCCCGCGATGGCGCCCGATGCAAGCGCATCCTTCAAGGCCACGGCTGCGAGCGCAGATCCGGAACCGAGAAGATTGTGCCCGCAACCATGCCCAGATGCGCCCTCCGTGGTAGGCATGCGCTCGGTAATGCCCGAAACTTGCCCGAGAGCCGGCAGCGCATCGAACTCCCCCAGAAAACCGACTGTTGGGCTACCGCTTCCATGTTCCGCCACGAAGGCAGTGGCCATGCCGCAGAGCTTTTTGGTAATGCGAAAGCCCTCGTGCTCCAGCAAGGCGATCTGCTCGGCGACCGCGCGATGCTCCTCGAAGGCGAGTTCCGGCATGGCCCAGATGCGGTCGCTGAGCGCACAGTAGTCGGCGCTCTTGGTGTCCACGCGCCGGGCGATTTCATAGACGCCCAGCCCATCGTTATGCATGTTCGGTTCTCCTCATTGTCCAAATGCGCATTTGGAACCGTTCGGCTGTAAGGGGGCGCCCCGTCATCAGTGCATTGGCACTATACGACACGATCATCAGGATGCGGGCCAGGTTGACGTGCATGGACGACGCTACCTGTTGGCGGCGACCTCGACGCTGCGGGAATTAGCTTTTGGCAGAAGAACGCGAGCATCTTCCAGCACTATTTCGGTTCCATACTTTTGCGAGCGTCGAGATAGGTCTTCGAGCATTGAACCAGCCAGCTCTTTTGATGCGGGCACGGGCACAAGACGCTCATGATACCTGTTGCTGCTCAGCCGCTGCTCCCCTCCAATCACGATTGGAGCGAGGTCGATTGACTCCAAGTGGTTGTTGCCATCGAAGCTGCACGTCGCGACGATACTTTTCCAGATATCTGGTGAACTCCATTCGTCCTCACCTTCGGGTAGATGAAACAGGAAATTTCCCAATCCGTAGAAGATCGGAGCCCCGCGGTAGATTTCGATCGGCTGCAGCACCGGTGCGCCGTGGCTGGCGAACGCATTCGCTCCCGCATCAATGCAGGATCGCGCGAAGAATTGAACCCATTCGGGAACCTCGCGCCAATCTGGTTCCCAATGATGATGATGAAGATAGGCGATGACAAAGGCACCGGCCAACGAGGCCTTCCGGATTGCGGCGAGCTGACCTCGTAAACTTTGCTCGTTGAAGATGATCCTTCGGCAGTTCTCGGAGGATCGGCGAAAAATGGTTCCGTAAAAGTCGATTTCATCGGACGATGTCAGTTCGCGAGGATCGTCCGGCTGCGTGTAGGTTCCGCGCTCCATAGAGTTGCTTAAAAACGTTTCCTGAATGGAACGCAGGTTCGCGAATTTCTCATCGTCAACCTCGAATACCCGCGAGACATCGAGTTTGTTCACCCCCGGTCGAGCGGGACGGGTACCTGCCGCATTGTCAGCGTACATTGTGGCTGGCCCTGGTCCGGCATCCATCGCGATGAGGGCGACCTTCCTCTTGCCGAGTTGCTTGATGCCGGCTTTGCTCGCGTCACTGGCGTCAACGCCAATTCCTGCACGCAGAAACTCACGCTCGTCTACTTCCTCAAGTGTCGAAAGCACTCCTGCGGGCCCAAGATCGAACGCATGATTATTGGAAAGAGCCAGTGCGCTAAAGCCAATATCCTTCAAATTATCCAACACGACAGGTGGAGAGCACTGGAAATAGGTGCCTTTCATCGGCCACCCACCATGCCGGCCGAGAATCGTGGTTTCTAAATTCGTGAATGAGGCATCGGCTTGCCGGATCAGTTCTTTGATCGTGGCGAAGCCGTCGTCCGATACATGCCGAATATCGTGGTAGATGAGGGACTGTCCGGTGAGGGCGAGGGTGAACGGCGAAGGCATGATTGAGTATCAACCCCTGTATGGGCAAATGTCATTAGCGGCCACTTTTTGTGGCAACCGATCGACTGCGGAGAAAGTGTTGGCTAGTTCCTTGATCCGGTAAGGATCGGCCGTGCGGATTTACGACAAGCGCGGGTAGTTGGTTGCGGGTGCGCAACGTCCGAGCTGGGGTCGGAACAGTTCCTGCCAGAGGCACGGAAATACGAATGCCGCATATGTGCTTTTCTAACGTTATAGTCCGCAATTTTTAGAGCTGTGTCCCCTGTGTTCGATTGTGAACTATCCGCTCTGCCAGGGGATGGGTGTTGCTGCATGCGTCATGTCAGCGTTCTCTCTGATGCGTCTGATCCACTGGTTTTGTTACGCCAGACGATGGGGAGAATCGGGAAAATGGTCAATTTATTAAGTTTTTGTGACACCCTATTAATTTTACTGATATAGCGGCCAAACGGAGCTCTGGCCCTGCGGCCACCAATTCGGACAAAGGCAATGGAAGAGATTTCCGGCCGAAACAGCAAGGCTGGGTTCAGGTCCGCTCAGATTTTTCGGGAGATCATGAGGACCGGTTCTACGAGGCGGGCCGCCCGAGAACTCGGGATTACCCAGTCGGCCGTAAGCCAGCATCTCAAGTTGTTTGAAGAAGCTGTTGGTGAGAAGCTTTTTGCGCGAGATCCCCGCGGCCTTGTTCCAACCACGCGCGCCATCGAAATTTACAACCGCATAGACAGATACTTTGAGACCCTCGGCCACATCGAGAGGGAAATCACCGATTCTTTCAGCGCCAAGCGAAACCTCCTGACGATTGCCGCACCGCATATATTCTCGTTGAGACTCATCCCCAAAATAATTCTTGCGCTAAATAATCTAGATTCGACTCTAGAATTTCATTATAGGGCCCAGCGATACGACGAGATAGCACAAAGCGTTGTGACGGGAGAGGCCGATATCGGGATTTCCCGACTGCCGTTAGATGAACGCTTCTTTGAGTGGAAGATAGTCGCCGAAAGCAAGAGTGTCTGCGTGTTGCAACCCGACCATCGCCTTGCTGAAAAGGACATCATAACTGTTGACGACCTCTCAGGGGAGCCCCTTATCGTTCTAGAGAGAGAATACACTTCTAACAAATTGGGCCTATTGACATACGGGCGGAGAGAACTTCCTTTATTGCCGAAGGTTCATTCGGACACAATAGGCTTGGATGCTTCCTTTGTCGCATATGGTATAGGTATTGCAATAGATAATGAATTTGTTGCACAGCAATATCAAATGTTTGATGTGAAAATCGTTCCTTTTGAGCCGTCAGCGAGATACGACTACGTGGTATTTTGGCGCCGCGGCAGCGATAATATTTCGCAAACGTCGCCAATTGTGGATACTTTCGTGGAGGTGATCCACCGTGAACAATCGTTCGGGCGTGAGGGGCCCAAAGCGGCTTTCCACCCCCATAGCATCTAATGCCGGAAAAATTGTACCTGAGTGGCTGTTTCGGTCGATTGCAGCGGTGACATCCCTACTTCGTGACATCCCTCCTTTTGGAGAGCTTCAGCACGCAATTCCGGGTGCCAACAACCGCCCTTTGTCTTGGTGCATTTGAAAAATTCACCTTGCCTGCTATGTTGTCTAGAATCCATTTTTGTTAAACGGACCTGAGGGAACCCCTATGACGAAGACAGCTGTACGGATGCGTCGCGGCCAAGGGCCAGTGGGCAAGCGGACGAGAACCCATCCCAAGCTGGCTGAGAAATTGCAGATGCGTCGATTGGCCAGGATTAACGCGGTCCTGCAGAGGGCGGAAGAATCTGGCCTGCGCGCTGAGAAGGACGGCAGGATTGCGGGGCGGGTGAGTGCTAATCTAATCAAGAAAGCCAAGGCTCGAACCGGATTGACGTCTGATACCGAGCTCGTCGAATTTGCATTGGCCAATGTGGCTCTGGAAGACAACTTCGCCGAGACCTTCAGGAAAACACGGGGGACTGTGGATCCGACGCTGAAGCTCGGATTCTGAATTGGCCGATTTCGACTTTGGTGCGGCCTTAAGGTGGTCGCGATTTGATCCTCAAAAAACCTTGAGCCGCCGCCCCGACACGGAGCTGCCGATCATCGGCAACCTCGGCGGGGCGGGGCAAGAACTGCTGCTGGACACCTGCGTCTATATCGACGGTTTGCAAGGCCGGGCGCCTGACGCAGTTGCCGACCTCCTCGATGTCAGGCAGGTCAACCATAGCACCGTAGCGATCCAGGAGCTGATGCACACTGTAGGCGTGCTTGATCCGAAACACTCGGGCACGAGTAAAGCTGTCAAGCAGATCGGGAGCATGATCAAGGACATGCCGTCCCATCGGGTTTTTGCACCAGATCCCGATGTCTTGGGCCGAGCCGCCCTTCTCTCAGGAATGCTGTGTCGCCTCCAGGGCTACAAGCATGATTCCAAGCTTCGGGCGCTTCAAGACTGCGTGCTGTTCCTGCATGCGCAGAAAATGGGATTTTCCGTTCTAACGGGCAACGTCAGTGATTTCGACTATTTGCTGCAGTTAATTCCGAAGGGTCGGGTTTTGATGTATCGGCCAATCTGAGTATAGCCGCCTTCCGCGCTTCTGGGCGAAGGCGGCAATGACTTGGCCACCTTCCGCAGTCGCCTGACCCGGGACTCCCATTCGCCCATGCAGGACGGCTCGAAGACCTGCGGCAGCCCTGGTCCGTTCCAAAAGCTCAATGCCAGACTTTCGTTATCGACAGGCAGGCCGCAGCATAATTTGGATGGGTCAAAGCGTCCAGATTGTCCATAGCCGATCTTAACTGTTCTTCCCAATCAATGTGACGAGAGACAATTCGGTCAGAAACTCCAATCCTCTCGCTGACAGGAGCTAGTGCCATCGAACGGGTCACACAGGCGGTTCAAGTGCGTACGAACTGAGCCAAGGAAGAGCTTTGCTCACTTCGAGGGAATTCGTTGACTCTGCAAACCGTGCGGCAGCCGATCAGGCGCTGCAAGTCGACCAGATGCGTGCCGCAGGCCAATCGAGGAACGCTTCATCGCCGGATTTCAGTCTGTACCAGGCCGGGCGTGCTCAGGATCACGTGACGGACCGCCTCATGGTAACGGACCTAACCAGTGCAACGACAACGGCGCAAGCGCCTGCTCGATCGTGCTTTCGACATCCGCCCTGTGGACCGGCTTCTCTTTGAGACGCTCAACCAGCACGGTTGCACCGGTGACAAAGCCCGGAGTGCAATAGCCGCACTGGAATGAAAAACGTTCGACGAAGGCCTTATCGCGGAGAGCCGGACGACATCGCCATTCGCGTCGCGTTCGGCATGCCCTTCTTATGTGCGGACGGACTTGCCATCGAAGAAATGCGCTGCGGTGATGCAGCTGCGGATCTGACGGTAACGTCCTTCCGGGTCCTCGAGAATGATCGCGCACGCGTGGCAGATGCCTTGGCCGCAGCCAAGCCGCGATCCCGTAAGGTTGAGATATTCGTGCAGGAAGTCGCACCTCCGATGTCTGTGTCCAGACCCCGACATCCCTGGCATGCGGCAGGCAATACCGGTTCCAGTTCCGGTCGGGTCCGTCCTCATAGAGCGGCAAAGCCTCGAGCAGGGCGTGGCCGACGCCCATGGCCAGGCTGCCTTGGAGCTGACACGAGACGAGTTCCGGCACGATTTGGTGCCGCCTTCGAGGATGGAATGATGCGAAAGGAGCTTCACGTCCCCCTGAGGCGGTGTCCACTGCGACTGCTGCGATCGTCGCCACGCCCGCGTAACAGGTGCCGGCGGCGTTCTGGCGCTGTACCGGCGGATAGAAGACTTGGCTGTTGGCGCCGCTTTCCGAACTGGTCAAAGCGCGCCAGCTGGTTTGAAGGCACTGATGACCTGCGGCGGCTTCCATTTTCTCGAGCGGCGCTCGCCTCACCTAGTACTCCCGACATTCCGGCATCGCTGACAAACGGCGCGGCCTTGCCCGGTCATGAAAGCGGCCTTGCCCGGTCATGAAAATCGCGGGCGTCTCTAACGCCGCAAGATTGAAGCGCATGACTTCTGCTTCGGATCCGCATGTCCTGACTGATCTGTCCTCTGTTGAGCCTTCAGAAGGAGATGGCCGAACTCCTCGCAGCCGAGCCGCGCCTGCTGGCTTGCGATTGTGTGTCGCCCCGCGTCCCGCCGAATTGACTTTGCGCGCTTTTCCCTTCCTGAAATCCGGCCACACTGACCGGGCGACTAATTTTCACAGCCAGGATAGCCTCCCATCTGCACAGCTCCCGCCAAACCCAGCAGCGCTAGGCGCTTTCCGAAACGTCCAGTCACGTTTTCAACGCGCGTGTTGGAAACGGTGAATCGTCGACACATTTCCGCCACGGTTTAGCCGCGCCGAAGCCACAATTTCCCACGACATAGCCGGCGTTGCCCTAGACGGTTCGGTCCGGCACCGGCTCAACAAGCCCCCCGCCCTAGGGTCAGTGCCGGATCGAACCACCCTCTTCTTGCGGGACACAGGTCCGAGCCTGAATGTGCTCAGCAGAAGTAAGCTGGTCCACTTCATGGCGAGGCGGTCTCCCAATCGCACAGGGCTGCAAACACCTGCACAGCAATAATGGTTTGCGGCGCGCATCGGCTTGAGGCGACTTAGGCCAGCTCTACGATGCTTTAGTGTGCGACTCATTCAAAGTAGCAAACTGACGCTAGTCAGAAAGCAAGCCTGCATACCGGTCGGCGCTGTCGATGCTCCTATAATAGTTGGTGTCTTCAACCGTGCCTGATTATCCTACGATCTCATCGACTTGCAGTGATCCTGTTAGATCTCGGTCGCTGCGCCTCGGCTCTGGCTGCAGATCGGCTCACTATTCCCATAGGCCGAAATAAGTTGGAACCGCGTCCCGGACTTCCCCACGTGAAAACACGCTGACCGTCGATGTTGCTCTCCACGTGCGGTCGCCCGCCCAGGATGTGAAATGCAGCTTTGCAGGATCGAAGGCGCGGGCCACGCAATGTATCCCTCTCATGTTCGTCCCTGCGATTGCTCTCCTTGTATCGCGGATCCATGCAGCGTTTGTGGATCATCTGCCGCACTAAGTGTGCCAAGAGAAAAAGCCTCTGACTAAACCGTTGTGGGCCGCCCATGCCATCCGAACCCGACATTGTTCCACAGCCGACACTGACGTCCTGGCTGGCCTAGGGCGTGGGACCTGAAGTTGCGACCACGAGCACAGAGCCGGCTCGGCGACGAGGCGAGGGCCATCGGCAAAAAGAGTAACAAACACCGTGTTGCACATGCACGCTGGAGAATACTTGATGGCGGTCGGATTCACTCCGTCAGGCGTGACAGTTAGCGTATCGTTTGCCTTCGCATCGCGCGGAAGTGTGCGTGCTCAGAGCGTAATAGCGCCGCGATCGCGACGGTAACCTGAAAACTCCTTGAGCCTTGATAAGGCGCTCAATTCGAGCTTGTGCCCAAGAACAGGCCTGTCGGCCAGGACGGCTGCGTGCGCGAGTCATGCCATCGCGTCTGCGCTTCGGCGCCACTTGAACCCTCCTTTATCCCCTTGCATCCGATCGAGGTGCAGCTGAAGAAACTGACCGTCTTTGCGTAACTGAAGTTTTCCTGAGTCCTGCATCGTCGTGGGGCGGGGAAGGAGAGGGGATGTTGCAGCCAAAGCAAGTAATGTCGATGGTGCGCCTGCATCAATGCGGTTGGAGCGCAAGGCTGCGTGGCCATTGCAGCTGGTCATGTTGCTGCGGAGCTGGCGCTGAATAGGCCGTCCGTTCCGGGGTGACTGCGCCAGGCGACCTCCCGTTGAGAAAACCCCGGGCACGAAGGCGTTGAACATGTCGCTGTCGCCCAGCTGACGGTTGACTCGCCAGCGGCTGGGGCTAACGCCGGGCACTCATAGGCGACAGGCGGCCGGGCCGAGAAGGGGCGGCATTGTGCGATGCCGCGCTGCCCGCCAGCGCGATTTTTCCCGCCCGTCCTTTGCACCTCGCCTGTCACCGGCCCCGTCGCGAGATTGCCATGAGCCTGCAGCAGGAAGGCCGGATGGTGGCAAAGCGCGGTGGTGCTATTGGCGGCCGCGCAAATTGCCGGGCCGCGGCTGATCAGCCGGAGCGGGCGGTGGTCGTTGTAGCAACGCTCGATCATCCACCCTGCGCTCAAAGGAGAAGCTGCCGCGAGGATATCACCCCGGGCTCTTGCAACGACCGGAAGGAGGAGGCGACAGAGCCGGGGCGTACCATTCATGCGCTTTGGCAGAAGTCACTCACGGCATTTGATGCCAGCCTCGTCATCTTGGCTGGGACGAGACTGGAACCTTCTGCCAGACTACAACTGTAACACCATATCGGTTCAGCAGGTCAGGCTTGGGTGATAACCTCATGCGTAGAATAACGACTTTGGAGACCGAGCAATGGATCGCGATAACAAACGGGCACGCGCAGCTGCAAGTTCATCCCAAGCCAGGGAACAAGCCAGGGAACCCTCTACCATCCTGTCCCTTACAGAGGGGCCATTAACGCAGGTAGCAGAACGGCTGGTAACCGCTAACCCGCGCGATACAGCGCGAAACCTTGCAGGCTTCAAAGGCCTCGGGAAGGAAGCGCGAACAGCCATTCGGGGTACTCAACCCGGGCAAGAAACTGAACTCGCAAAATTTGAAAGGCGGGGCAATCAGCTCGGACGATCAGCCGTCGAGCTGACTTGGAAGCTGACATCCGAATTGGGGTACCGGCCGGACAACGTTGCATTGGAGCAAGTCAGAGCGGTCAGCAATATAGCCAATTACCTAACGCCACACATGCAAGATGCTGTTGTCAATCGCATTGGCAACATGGATCCGGCCTCGCAAGCTCTCGGAGCTCTTAACGTTGCGCCCAACTTCGGCAAGTTCAATAACGAAAACCAATCTCGCATTCTTGATCAAGCCGTTGAATTGATGTCTGATCCGAACGGCAACATCAGGATGGTGGCACAGAATGCAATTATCCAGGCGTATCACCAGATGGATCCAAATCAGCAGGCCCAAGCTCACGCAGTTCCCGGCCTGGAACCCCTCTTGCGGCAAATGCCTCCGCCGCAGCATGCAGAGGAACGGCATGCGGATCTGGACGCCCACATAGCAGGCCTTGAGGCTGCGGTTCATGCGACAGGCACGCAAATCTCCTATGAACAGCTGCAGCGGGGTGGTCTAGTAGGGCAGGCCATAAACCGCAGCTACAGTCAGGCCCGAGCGGACCTGCAGGAGTCCACCAGGAACAGGGATCGCGGGGGCCGTTGAGATCTCGGCAACAGTAGACGCTTTCTCTCCCGAATTGCGTTCACGGCCTGGCTGTTTCCAAGTCGCTGGCCGTTGACGCACTAACTTGTGTAACTTTCAAAAAACCACGTCTGCCGGGTGGTGCGATGCAACCATTGCGCCACCCGCCTCGGCATCGATCTGTCGAGCGGCGACATCACGACGTCGGTTCGGTGTCTGAAGCCGCACCATGAGCTGCGGCAGGCAATGGAACAATGCCTTCAACCAAAACGACGACCCCCAACATAGCCGTTAGCATCGCCTGCTCGCTCGCCGTGGGGTTCTGTGCGGCAAGTCTGTACGCAACCTTCCTCCACGGCGGTGGCGGCGAGGCCTTGATGGCGTTTGATGTCCGTGCCTTTTGGTTTGAGACGCCCTTCTATCTGGGTTTCGCAACCCCCGTCTTCTATCGGGGCGCGGCTATCGTGCTCTCGACATCCGCGGTCGTCTTGCTGATTCAGCAGGTCGTATTGCGCCGCAAGCTCGAACACCACGGGACGGCTCGTTGGGCTCGAGTGGATGAAATGCGACGCACCGGATATCTGCGACGATACCGTGGCGTGAAAGGACCGGTATTTGGGAAGACGAGTGGCCCTTTCTGGCCTGGTTACTACCTGACCAATGGCGAGCAGCCTCACAGCCTCATCGTTGCACCGACCCGCGCTGGCAAGGGCGTCGGCGTAGTCATTCCAACGCTACTTACATTCAAAGGCTCAGTGATAGCTCTGGACGTCAAGGGGGAGCTCTTCGAGCTCACCTCGAGGGCGCGCAAAGCCGCAGGCGATGACGTGTTCAAATTCGCGCCGCTGGATTCGGAGCGGCGCACGAACTGCTACAATCCACTGTTGGACCTTATTGCGCTGCCTCCACAGCTCCAATTCACCGAAGCCCGCCGCTTGGCCGCAAACCTGATTACGGCCAAGGGGGAAGGCGCGGAAGGTTTCGTCAGCGGCGCGCGAGATATCTTTGTCGCGGGGATCCTTGCCTGCATCGAGCGGGGCACGCCGACAATCGGCGCCGTCTATGATCTCTTCGCCCAGCCGGGGGAAAAGTTTAAGCTCTTCGCGCAACTCGCCATGGAGACGCGAAACAAAGAGGCTCAACGCATCTTCGACGACATGGCCGGGAACGACACAAAAATCCTGACCTCCTACACTTCCGTGCTCGGCGATGGCGGGCTCAATCTCTGGGCGGATCCCGCTGTTAAGGCGGCCACAAGTCGCTCGGACTTTTCGGTCTATGATCTTCGCCGTCGCCGAACGTGCATCTATCTTTGTGTTGGTCCAAACGACCTTGAGGTGATCGCGCCTCTGATACGCTTGTTTTTTCAGCAAATCGTTTCAATTCTACAGCGGTCGCTGCCCCGCCCGGAGGAAAAGCACGAGGTTCTCTTCCTGCTCGATGAGTTCAAGCACTTGGGTAAGCTGGAGGCGATCGAGACCGCAATTACGACTATCGCGGGCTACAAGGGGCGTTTCATGCTCATCATCCAAAGCCTTTCGGCACTGACAGGGGCTTATGGAGAGGCTGGCAAGCAGAATTTTCTCAGCAATACCGGCCTGCAAGTGTTCATGGCAACGGCCGATGATGAGACCCCGAACTACATTTCCAAAGCCATCGGTGAATACACGTTTGAAGCCAAATCGATTTCCTACAGCCAGGCGCGAAGATTCGACTGGAACATTCAGAATTCGCATCAAGGTGCACCGCTGTTGCGTCCCGAACAGGTTCGGCTGCTCGACGACGACTACGAGATCGTTCTCATCAAAGGTCTGCCACCATTGCAATTGAGGAAGGTGCGATATTTTTCGGACCGCATTCTGAAACGCATCTTTGAAGGCCAGACAGGCGCCCTCCCGGAGCCGGCACCGTTGACGGAAGCAGAGGAGGAACTCTCCACAGACTTTCGACTCGATGAGCCGCCGCGTGGATTGGCGCAGGAATTTAACGATACCGTTTGATGTGAGGCTAGTGTGGACCCGCGAAAAAATCCATCCCGTGCAACAGCTTTGCCGCAGGACGCCGGCTTGGAAGGGCGGCAAGCGGGCGAGGCCCGGCGAGTGAGCGTGGCGCAGCAAGTGGCCGAGGCGTTCCGGCCGATGTTCGATGATCGAGCCGACGAGGCGCACAATGAAGGGGCCGTTCTGCGAGTGGAACAGGGGCTCCGCGACGTGCTTCACCAAGAGCAGGATGATCAAGCCGCTCAGCCAATCGTAACAGCCAGCCAACAGCAGATCCGACCCTTGTCGGATGCGCTTGACCAGGGCAACCACCGGCCACAGTTGGTCATCGTCAATGGTGAACATTTCACAGCGCTGTGGCCAGCGGAGAGGCTGGCGGCCCTGAATGCGCGGCAAGCCGTCGCCCTTCACCAGCAGCCGAGCCAAATCGGCCATTCGGGCGGCCGCGTGCCGATGCAGCCCCTCATGCAGCGGTTGGCTGAATTGCCATTGGCAGGGCTACCCGTTCAAGGCGCAAGGGCCGAACACATCAGAAGGATGCATGTGCAGGCCGCGCCCTCCGCAAAATTTGAAGCGCCCTCCGCTGCGATCGGGAGCTCCATAACCGTCTCGTTCGCCCTCCCCAAAGGCGTCTCCCATGGAACTCAACGCGTCCCACAGGCGATGCTCTCTTCCTCGGACCGCGATGGCCGCTTGCCTGATGCGGGTCCGGCCCGGCAAGTGGGCATTGAGCAGCACGTGGCCGCGCCGCGCCGCTCCAATCCGGCTCCTGTCGCGCCTCGAGTACGTCGTGACCCCAGCTATCGCCATGTGTCCGACGAACACTGGAACGTTATTGATAAGGCGATCGCCCAGGCTGCGGCTTCTCAGCAAGGCTATAGCAAGAGTAGGCTTCAAGCTCACGCTTATTCGCTTCGCCGATTAGCGAATCATTTCGGCGAGCGCGGCCAAGCGAATGATCTAACAAATCACCAATCCCTGGTCGACCACCTCGATACTTTCTTTCCGGACTACCCTGATATGAAGACGGCGTTGAACGTCCTGCGTGCGTATCATGAGCCGGACTATTCAGTTGCTGACCGGCCGGTGCCCGCAAAGGCGGACGCGCACCTCCTGGAAAAAGCGGCCGGTGACAGCGGGTTGGCTTCAAGCACCCGTGTTATCTATAGTCGTAGTCTTCGCAAATTTTCTGCGGCGCTTAACAAACAGGGTCAGACGATCACTGGGCTGGATCACAATGAGCGGGCGAAAATCGCCGAGAGCTTGTACCCAAACGATCGCTATCTCAGCCACGCGCTAGAGCGGATTCGCAAAGCGGACTCATACGCGCTTGCCAAGGCGAACCTATCGCTGTTCGATGATCGAGCCGACGTGGTGCCAACCAATACAGAGGCGCTTGTGCGAATCGAGCAGGGGTTGCACGGCGCGCTCCAGGAAGGGCAGAATGATCAAGCCGCCTCGTCTTTTTTCAACAACCCAAGCACGCCCGCTGGACGGGATAACCTCAACACAAGCATGTCGGACGCTTTCGCAAACTCTGGATGGGCCGGAGTTCAGGCCGCCGCTCCGCCAGTCCTAGCTGCCAGCCAACAGCAGATACAGCCCTTGCCGGATGCGCTTGATCAGGGCGCCCACCGGCCACCCCGGTGGGTCGCCACCAACAATGAACATTCCACAGCGCTGTGGCCAGCGGAGAGGCTGACGGCCCTGAATACGCCGCAAGTCGTCGCCTTTCAGCAGCAGCCGAGCCAAATCGGCAATTCAGGCGGCCGCGTGCCAATGCAGCCCCCCATGCAGCAGTTCGGTGAATTGCCCTTGGCTGGGATACCCGTTCCAGGCACAGGGGCCGAGCCCATCAGAAGGACGCAGCGGGCCGCGCCCTCCGCAAGGTCTGAGGCGCCCCCCGCGGCGATCGAGGACTTTATAGACCTTTCGTCCGCAGTCCCCGACGGCTTCTCCCATGGGACTCAACGCCTCCCAGAGGCGATGCTCCCTTTGCTGAATCACCATGGCCTCTTGCCGGATGCCGACAAGCCGGAATGGAACTTCGATATCAAAGGTCACGGCTACACCGCCCTGACGCCGGAGGGCGGCAACGCCGTTTGGCTCGTCCATCGCGGTGCGATGAGGGAAGCTGCAGCGGCAGCAGTACCGGCAAGGGCTCCAGAACCCGCCTTGCCAGCGACGCAGTCGGACACCTATCGCGGTGTTCCGTTGGTCGATCTGACCACCTCCTCCGAGGCACACATCGCAGCCCTTCCGTCAGGCTCGTTCAACCTCCCCGAAGGGGCGGTGCTCGGCCCCGACCTGCTGGGTGACGCCCATATCAGCAGGGATTACCAGTTGCTGGCGCAGAGCCTGCAGATGCACCACCCAGCACTCGCCGCCCGAACGCGGCTTGTGGATTCCTTGGTCTCCCAGCAACTGCGCCGTCACGACCGGGACCCGGACCCCATAGTGCTGTCCATCTATCATCAAAACGACGTCGCAGCCGACTTCGTGTTCCTGCCTGTGAACAGTGGCGATCCCATGGCTGCGGCGGGGAATGATGGACGCAACGAGCATTGGTCGCTGCTGCTCGTAGATCGCAGCGACCGGGATAAAGCGGTTGCCTATCACTACGACTCCATCCGTCGTCGCGATGGACTGCCATACAATGACGCGCCTGCACGAGAGCTCGCAGCCAGACTGGACGTGACCACCGTGGTGACACCCGCCATGGCCCTGCAGAACAACGGTGTTGATTGCGGCGTGTTCGTGGTGGACGGCACGCGCTCCCTGGTTGAGAGATTGGCGAACCAGGACTTGCCAGACCCGCAGCGGCCGCTGCACCTCGAGGCCCTCGTCCCCGATCGGCAGGCGCTGCAAAACCGACTGTGGCAGGGGCGCTTGCCCCACGAGGTTGCAAGCCCCGCGGAAGTGTTTGGAGCAGCCGGGTCGCAGGTGCGACACGCGGTGTTGCAAGCGCAGCAAGCCCGACAAGTCGCGCCAGCCTCGTTTGAACGGCACGTGAGCAGGACTCGCCACGTCCAGGCCGAGCTGACGAGTGCACTTGAAAGGAGCAACCGCGTGAACAGCGGGGGAGTCATCATAAACAATGAACACTACACAGCGCTGTTGACACCGGCGAAGAGGCAGAGGACTGAAAATCCGCAAATCCTCAGCACGGAGCGGCAAGCGCGTGCAGCAAACACGTCGTCCATCAGGCAAGACCCCGATCAAGCCCGAGCGGACCTCATGACTTCCTACAGAAGCAGAGAGCGCTCCGACGCGGGGCGTTGAGCTCGATGGCCGCGATGAAGCAGAACAGCTCTTTTGGCGACCACGTCCCAACAGCTGGCTGCGCAGGCCGGCTCGAGGTTCTGGACGGTCGGACGGGACGGCGGGTGCGCTCGGAGGCCGACAGAGCCCGGATTGCCGCCGAGAGCCTGATGCCGGAGGTGCAGGTGGCGGCGGTCGCCCGCAAGCATGGCGCGACCCACCGATTGGCGGCGTCGCCTTCGTCAGGGACAACTGGCACTGCCAGAAAGCATGGCGCCGATGTTCGCGCCGCTGATGGTGGATGAATCGTCGGCGCCTCAGCGGACGATGAGGCCACCGAAATCGGCGCAAGCGACCCTGGCCGAGCGCCAGGCTGCCTTGGCTAAATCCGAAGAGGCGCGGCGTCGCCTGGAGACCATCGTCGGTCAGCTCAATCACGAGAAGTTCGGCGCCAGGTCCGAGAAGCTGCATCCCGATCAATACCACCTGCCGCTCGAAGACGTGGAGATCGCGCAGGGCGTGCTCGACGCCGCGCAGGAAAGGGCGCAGCGGGTCATCCAGGGTCGTTCGGACGGCGCGTCCGGTTCACGCCCGCGCAACCGTGGTCACTTGCCGGCTCATCTGCCGCGAGTGGAACGGATCATCGAGCCCAGAGCACGCTGTGCCCCTGCGGCTGCGGCGAGATGGCTAAGGATCGGCGAGGATGTCAGCGAGCGGCTCGACGCGATCCCGGCGCAGTTGCGCGTGCTGGTCAGGCGCCGCCCGAAATACGCTTGCCGGCGCTGCTCGAGCGCGGTCGTGCAGGCGCATGCGCCCGAGCATATCGTGTCCGGCGGCCTGCCGACCGAGGCGCTAATCGCCCAGGTCATCGTCGCCAAGTTCGGTGGTCATTTGCCGTTCTACCGGCAGGCCGAAATCTACGCCCGCCAGGGGCATCCAACTGGATCGCGCCACACTGGGCAATTGGGCAGGCCGGGCCTGCTTCCATCTTAAGCCGAAGCCCAGGCATCTGTCTGACGCGGATCGCCTGTTCATTGACGCCTATGAGGGCTATGACCGGCTGAGATGCCTGGAACGGCCGCAACGACCGTGGCTGCTCGTCCATTGCTGGAGCCGCCTGCGCCGACGGTTTGTGAAGCTGGCGCGTAACACCAAGTCCCCGATCGCCGAAGCGGCGATACGCCAGATCGCGGCGCTCTACGCCATCGAGCCACCAGTGCGCGGCATCGCCTCAAGTCCGGCTTGCCGCTCGACAGGATTATTCCGCGCCGATCATCGCCGCCCTGAAACATGGTTCGAAAAGCAACTGTCGATGATCTCCTCCGGCTCCAGGTTGGCGGAAGACACCCGCTATGGGCTCGCTCACTGGGAGGGGCTCACCCGCTTCCTCGACGACGGCCGGCTCCAGCCCGACACCAACCCAGTCGAAAACGCCATCCGTCCAGTATGCGCGACCAGAAAAAATGCTCTGTTTGCTGGCCATGAAGTTGCGGCCGAAAACTGGGCACAGCTCTCATCCGTCGTGGCCACCTGCAGGCTCAACGACGTCAATCCCGTTGCCTACCTCGCCGAAACTCTCGACGCCATCATCAACGGCCATCCGCAGAGCCAGATCGAGGAACTCATGCCCTGGCGATTCCGGAAAACGTCAAGCCCAAATCCATAGGCGATCGGCGAGGCGCTTACGCTCGACAGGCGATACACACTTCTCAAATTGGGTCTCTCGCGCTTCGTTGGGAGGGTCGCATCGCGATCGACAGCAACACCGTCGAGCGCTCAATCCGTGCGATCGGGCTCAAACGACAAGAACGCGCGCTTCGCTGGCTCGAACTGCGGTGCCGAAATAAGGGGCGGTGATTGCATCGCTGAGACCCGCAAGCTCAATGGTGTCCAGCCACTCGGCTATCTCGCCGCCGTCCTCACCAGCATCGTCAACAGCCATCCCAACAGCCAGATCGACGACCTACGCCTTTGGCCTGTACCCCGGCGCCGAGCTAAAGGCCGTGGCCTGAGAACACCGCTTTGGCTTGATCAGCCTCCTTGTCAGCAATCGCCAGAATCGCCCCTGTCACGCGGCCAAGGTGCCTCCGTAGCTAACGTCCACGTCAGCGTTGAAGAAGTACCCCGCACCACGACTCGTCTTGACCAGGCGAGGATTGGCCGCATCAGCCTCGAGCTTCCGGCGCAAGCGCAAGATCAGGACATCGATACTTCGATCGTAGACCTCTTCACCACGCACACGGCTCGCGAGCAAAAGCCGTTCTCTGGATAGTACGCTGCGGGGGTTCTCCAGGAACGCGATCAGGAGATTGAACTCACATGCGGTAAGCTTGACCTCGCCACGCTCTGCACAGATCAGCCGCCGCTGTTTGACGCTGAGCTTCCAAGCTCCAAACCGGAATGAGCGATGATCTTTCGTTCGCGGACTGGAAATGCGCTGGCGTAGCGCTACGCGAATGCGGGCCAGGAACTCGCGCAGGCCGAAAGGCTTGGGAATGAAATCGGTTGCGCCGAGCTCCAGTGCAACGACTTTTTCGGCCTCATCGAGCCGGTCGCCGCTGATCACTATGATAGGCAAATCCGATTTTGTCGCCAGCTTGCGGACGATCGCAAGCCCATCCTCACGGCCCAGGTTGAGGTCAACGACCACAAGGTCGACCGGCTCATGAGATAGGACGTGGTTGAACTGCTTGCTATCGTTGACTGCAGTCACCTTCAAGGCATGCATCATGAGATACTCGGCGATGAGGCGTCGCATTGCGGCATCATCGTCAATGACAAGAACATGTTTCAACGGCTCACCTTCAATCTTGAATCCCCTTGATTCCAAAGCTGTTGCCCGGCAACCTTCTGGATCGACCCACCACAGCTGCCCCCGCTGCCACGCGCCGTTGCGTGCGGCCAATGTGAGGCCGTTGCTCGTCATGGTCTTTCATCCACAGCCAAATGACCGCATCAAGTCAGTCCGTGACCAGGAGACCAGGTCCAGTCGCCGGCATGACCCTGCCGTGGGATCCTTCAGCTCAAGCTCGAGCTCACCTGCAGGCCCGGCAACAGCACTCGACTTCGACGGCACGGACGCCCAGTTTCCTGACGTGTCCTTGAGTCGCCGCGGTTCTGGCGACGGCGGAGCTGCATCAACTCGAAATCCTGCCGCTCGTGCGTCCGGGCTCCGAAGCGGTGGCGGAGCGCGGCGTTTGATTGATCGCAGAGGCGGTGGCGCAAGAGCGGCCGTGTCGCTGCTGTAGCCTTGGGCCATGGTATGTCTCCTTCCAAGCGAGTTCTTCCGGGGGGAGGGGCCCGGCGTTCCAAACCCTGGTCCGCGCGACCGGCAGGTCGGTTGCGGTTACGGTTCCGAGCTAGCATTTATCAGTTGAACGCGACACCTCCCTTTGAGCTGGTCACTATTCTCGGCAGCGGCCTCGGACGCCGCCAAATGGGGTGCGGCTCGCCGAACAGCTGAATCAGGCTCGCACCAAGATGGGCTGCGCTGCTGCGTTTCCGCGCCCCGCGGACAGCCCCATCCAGCCAGCGCAGACGAGCTCGCGCGATGGACCTGCCCGTGCGGGGCCGCGCATGGCTGTCTCTTAAAGAGCTGGCAGCATACCGCAACGTGGGCACCGGCGCCTTCTTCGGTCCTCTCGCTGGACCGACCCACGGCATCCGCAGCCTGGACTAGCCTCCATTTTCTCCTTGATTCGACCTTGGCAGAAGATTCCATCACCATCCTGCCGCCGAAGCCGCGGATTACAGTCCAAAAGCAACAGGCGACCGGGACGGGCAATCCCGCACAGGACTCGTCGTACCAAGATCCTTTGCATGTCGCTGCTGGCTAATCGGATCCGCCAACCCGTGCTTGCGCAAGATGCTCACCCACACTGCCACGATCAAGGTCTTTGTTTCAGTTGAAGCCGAAAAGCTGAACTTGAACATCACACAGTAACAAACCGCCCCGATAAGCGTGTTCCGGACAGGGCCAGAACCCGTCGGGCGGCTTGGAAAGGTAGGTGATAGGAATGTTTATTGCAGTTTGGCCGCTGGCCATCGTTCTGTTGACATCCATGTCACTCCCAGCCGAGCCCGCGCCACTTTCGCCCCGTGAGTTCCACCGCCTGTCGCGCAAATGCGCTCCCTGGGTCGCGCCGTCCACCCTTGCCGCGATTGCCAAGATTGAAAGTGGCTTTGAAACGCTGGTGGCTCATGACAACACCACAGGTGAGCAGCTTCGCTGGATAGACCACCTGCAAGCCACGCGGGGCATCAAGGACCGACTCGAAGCACAACATTCCGTCGATGTTGGATTGATGCAAATAAACAGCAACAACTTTCCCACGCTCAATCTCACGCCGGAAAAGGCATTCGAGCCCTGCGCCTCGCTTTCGGCCGCCGCCCACTTGCTTGAAAGCCGGTATGCCGGCGGCACGACTGCCCCAGCGCAGCAACTGGCGCTTCGCCGTGCCATCTCGGCCTATAACACGGGTGACGTCACGCGTGGCTTTGCCAACGGTTATGTACGCAAGGTCGAGTTGGCCGCAAAGGACATGTCAGAGACAACGCAGGAGCCGACCGCCCAAGATGCGCCACACCTTGAGGCACCGGGTCGGAAAGCAGTGCCGCCTCTGCTCCAGCTGAACCAAAAGGCCAACCAAAAGCAGCCCCGCCAAAATTCCTGGGCCATCTGGGGCTCCTATCAGACAAACCGCTCCGGGGCCGATCCCTCCGGTCCGACAGACAGCCGGGCTGCCGATGAGCGGGAACCCTCGAACCCGAACAAACTCGTATTCGATTGAAACATGGAGATACAATGATCAAGCCACTCAAAATACTTCGTGCGCTTAAAACGCGTGTTCCTTCGCCTTTTTCCATGCTGCGAATGGCGGCTGAATACGCGCCGGCCGCTGCTGCGGGCGTGGCGTGGACGGTCTTCTCCAGCGGGCCGGCCGCGGCACAGGTGACCGGAGGGACGGATCCCGCCAAGATGGTCCAGAATATCTGCACCTTCATACTTGGTCCCTTCGGACAATCACTGGCCGTGCTCGGACTCGTGGCCATCGGGATCTCCTGGATGTTCGGTCGTGCTTCACTTGGCCTGGTTGCGGGTGTCGTTGGAGGAATCGTCATCATGTTTGGCGCCAGCTTCCTGGGCAAGGCGCTGATAGGCGCCGGCTGATGAGCGACCGGCTGGAAGTGAGCACCCTCTATGTGGCGGCGACACGCCCCGCACTGTTTTTGGGGGTGCCGCTGACGCTGGCCGGAGCGCTCATGATGTTGGCGGGACTCGTCATCATCATCCTTAAGAACCCGCTCTATGAAGTCGTGCTCGTGCCACTCTGGTTCGGAGCACGGCTGATTGTTGAGCGTGACTATAACGCCGCAAGCGTGGCGTTTCTCTATTTGCAGACCGCCGGCAGAAGCGTGGATGGGTCGGTCTGGGGCGGGGCGAGCGTCAGCGCGAATCCGATCAGAGTGCCGAAGCGCGGAAGAGGAATGGTGTGATGTTTGGCGCCAGTGGCAGGACCGAGAGATCTGGCGAGATCTATCTTCCGTATGTCGGTCATCTGAGCGACCAGGTTGTCCTTCTGGAAGACGGATCGATTATGGCCATGGCACATCTGAACGGGCTGCCATTTGATTTGGAAGACGCTGAGATGCGCAACTCGCGCTGCCGCGCGTTCAACACTCTCTTGCGCAACATCGCCGACGACAATGTCACGCTGTACGCCCATCTTGTGCGAAACAACGATGTGCCGGAGCCGGCATCGCGCCAGTTTCAAAGTGCATTCGCTGGCAGTCTGAGCGAGGCGTATGAGAGCCGTGTCCTGTCGGGCAAGCTCTTTCGCAACGACCATTTCCTCACTGTCGTCGTGTTCCCCCGCACCGCAATCGGCAAGATCGGCTGGCGTAGCGCAAAATCGTCCAGACGCAATGACAACGATCTGGCCACACAAATGCGAAGCCTGGAAGACCTCTGGCAGATCATTGCTGGCTCACTGGGCGGTTACGGTCTGCGCCGGTTGGGTGTTCGTGAGAAAGGCGACGTGCTCTTCACGGAAATCGGTGAGGCGCTTCGGTTGATAATGACGTGCCGGTTTCTTCCGGTTCCGATGGTTAGCGGCTCACTCGGCGCCTCGATCTACACTGACCAGGTCATCTGCGGGAAGCGGGCGCTTGAGATTCGACGGCCCGGGGGCAGCTCGGTGGGGTCATTGTTTTCGTTCCGTGAATATCCGGCGACGACGCGGCCCGGCATGCTAAATCCCTTGCTGTCGGCCAACTTCCCGCTTGTGCTCAGCCAGAGCTTTTCCTTCCTCACTCGGCCCCAAGCTCATGCGAAGCTTAGCCTTAAGTCCAGCCAGATGACGAGCGCCGGCGACAAGGCTCTCACCCAGATCAATGAACTTGCCGAAGCAGAGGACGCACTGGCAAGCAACGAGTTCGTCATGGGTTCGCATCATCTGAGCCTGTGCGTCTATGCCGAGAGCCTCAACAGCCTTGCAGATCGCGCAGCAAATGCCCGCGGAAGGCTGGCCGATGCGGGCGCCGTCATCGTCCAAGAGGGTATCGGTATGGAGGCCGCGTACTGGTCCCAACTTCCGGGGAACAACAGGTGGCGCACACGCCCCGGGGCCATCACCTCGCACAATTTTGCCGGGCTTGTGTCATTTGAGAACTTCCCAAACGGTTCCGCATCCGGCCACTGGGGCAAAGCTGTTGCGCGCTTCCGCACGAACGGTGGAACTTCTTTCGACTACATCCCCCATGAGAATGACGTGGGCATGACGGCGATATTCGGGCCAGTCGGCAAAGGCAAGACGACGCTGATGACCTTTATCCTCGCGATGCTTGAGCAAAGCGTGGTCGATCGCGATGGTGCCATCGTCTTTTTCGATAAGGACCGGGGTGGTGAACTGCTGGTGCGGGCCACGGGGGGGACATATCTAGCCTTGCGCAGAGGCGCTCCGAGCGGCTTGGCCCCTCTGCGTGGACTGGACAACACCTCCGCCTCGTTGGACTTTCTGCGCGAATGGTTGATGGCCCTTATCGAGAGTGACGGCCGCGGTCCGATCTCGCCGGAGGAAAGCCGTCGACTAGAACGTGGCATTGTTCGTCAACTTTCGTTCGAACCCGTGATGCGCTCAATTGCGGGCCTGCGCGAATTCCTGCTGCACGGCCCCTCCGAGGGCGCAGGAGCACGGCTGCAGCGGTGGTGTAGAGGGAATGCGCTTGGATGGGCCTTTGACGGCGATGTCGACGAAGTAAGGCTTGATGCCTCCATCACCGGCTTCGACATGACGCAGCTCCTGGAATATGAGGAGGTCTGTGCGCCGGCCGCCGCATATCTTCTGCACCGCGTGGGCGCCGTTGTCGATGGCCGTCGGTTCGTCATGAGCTGCGACGAATTTCGCTTCTATCTGCTCAACCCGCAGTTCTCGGCTGTTATCGACAAGTTCTTGCTCACCGTCCGCAAGAACAACGGGATGTTGATACTTGCAACGCAGCAGCCCGAACACGTGCTGGAATCGCCGCTGGGAGCCAGTCTCGTTGCGCAATGCATGACGAAGATTTTCTACCCGTCACCGACGGCGGACCGGGCTGCGTATGTCGATGGTTTGAAGTGCACCACGCAGGAGTTCGAGGCGATCCGCCACGGAATGGCAATTGGCAGCCGCAAGTTTTTGCTCAAGCGCGACAGCGGGAGTGTTGTTTGCGAATTCGACCTTGGCCAGATGCGCGAGTACGTAGCCGTACTCTCGGGGCGGGCCAACACCGTGCGCTTTGCCGACCAGCTTCGTGACCAGCACGGAGATGCCCCAAGCGGGTGGCTCGACGAGTTCATGGCTCGTTACCACGAAGTTCAAGACTGAAGGAGGAATATTCATGAGATTTGCCAAGCTTGCAGTGACGACGCTTGCTGTTTCCTTTCTGCTTAGCACACAGGCCAGGTCGCAATTTATCGTCAGCGACCCGGCATTGACAGTACAAGCGGGACTAACAGCGGGTTCCACTGCGGCGATGCTTATAAAATCGGCTCAGACGCTCGCTACCACGATCGAAATGGTAGAGATACTGAAGTCGTCATTTGCTGTCACGGGACTGCTGGGCGCACTGAACCAGGGAAACCACTACCCATCGAGCAATAAGCTGGACGGGCAGATGTTTGATGCTCGGGCGCCGGTTTCGACCATGGCGCGTACCATTGTGCAAGACCCAACCCGGAGAGTCACCGGCACCGATTCAGAAGCGAAACTGTTAGAGGAGCAAATCACTGGTGCCGCCAATGCGGCAGCTCTTGCAGCCGACACTCTGGACGTAATGGACAAGCGCCTTAAGGCTAACGACAACACGCCTGGTCAGCTTTCGCGCTCGCGAAATATTGTGCAGGCCACCGTGACCAACGGTCTGGTCCTCAAGCAGATTCACGATGCGGTCATCCAAAATGTCGAGGCCACGAGTCTGCTGACGATGACCACTGCACAAGGCAGCCTTCACGCCGTGGAGGAGGCCGCCACGCAGCGTCGCGAGCGCCAGGACACCGCCAAGATGTTTGGCACACTGCCGTGAACCACGCAAAGTTCGTCCGGCTCAACTGGGCTGATCAGGGACAAATCAGGCTCAGGCCATGAATTTCAAGATTGCCGCGCCATTCACGGCCATACACACGATCTTTGATCTGGCCTTTACCTCAGGGCTGCACAACGTGCTTGAAAAGATCCAAGAGGCGGTCAGCGCACCTCTGGTCGCGTGTGTAACGCTTTGGATAATAATACAAGGCTGTCTGGTCATGCGCGGTCAAGTCGATGCGCGCGGGAGTATCTCGCGCGTAATCATGGTGTCGATTGTCGTTGCCCTGATCTTGGACCAGTCCAACTACCAGCAGTACATTGAAACGTTCTTCGACGACACGATTCCAAGGTTTGCTCACCATATAAGTAGCAGCGACTTGCCATTCGTCGATATTCCTCGGAAGCTAGACTTTATGTTTGCTGCAAGTCAGTATGCTTTTCAGATGATTGCTTCCGAAATTGGGACAATGAATGGCCAGGACATACTTGCCTTCCAGGGAGCGCAATGGATTTTCTACGGCTCGCTGTGGACGGCGTTCGAGATCTACGATGCCGTTGGAATTCTGACGAAGCTGCTCTTGGCGATCGGACCCCTGGTCCTTGTCGGCTACCTTTTTGATCGCACGCGAGACATGGCCACCAGATGGATCGGCCAACTGCTCTCGTACGGGCTGCTGCTTCTCCTTCTCAACATCGTTGCGACGATAGTTATTGCGGCCGAAGCAGTCTCGCTGACAGCAATGCTTATCATAATCAAAATGTCGGGCACGACAGCAGCCAAGATCATCGGGCTTTACGAGCTCGACATGCTCTTCCTCGCTGGCGACGCTCTGATCATCGCGCTTCCGACGATCGCCAGCAGCATCGCCGGCGGCTCTTTGGCAGGCGAGAACCGACCTCTTAGCAACCTCAACCGCTACTTTGCCAAAACGGCGGGTGGTTAATCAATCAACCGGTGCCAAAAACATGAAACGCTATCTACTGTTGCTAATCCTCGCTTTGGCGGCCTGCAAGACAACCGATCGGCTTGCGACCTGCACGGGTACGCCATTCCAACTGAACGCGGGACAATGGGAAACCACTCCTGAGGATCTTCAGGTCGAGTGCGCGGAAGAGCCCAAGTGAAATTTCCTGAACATGCCCTTCTGGTGGAGAGAGAAACGCTAGCCGCTCACTACAAGAAGGTGGAAGCGTTTCAAACTTCACGAGCGAAGTCTGCGCGGCGCTTGTCAAAGGCGCTTATAGCCTTTGCCGCAGCGGCGGTCCTGGGAAATGTCGCCCAGGCATTTACCATCGCTGCCATGGTCCCGTTGGCCAAGCTCGTACCTGTGTTCCTCTGGGTGCGGCCGGACGGTACCGTTGACAGCGAAGTGTCAATCTCTCGACTGCCGGCAACCCAAGACCGAGCCGTCATAAACGCTTCGCTGTGGGAATATGTACGCCTGCGCGAGGGCTACACGGCAGATACAGCCCAATACGCCTATGACCTCGTCTCCAGTTTCAGCGCACCTTCTGTGCAACAGCAATATCAAGATTTCTTCAACTATCCCAACCCCACCTCGCCGCAGGTCACGGTTGGGAAGCGCGGCAAGCTCGAGGTCGGGCATATTTCATCAAATGACATCAGTCCCGACGTTCAGCAGATCCGATACAAACGTACGCTTGTTATCGATGGGCAGACGCCGATAGTGACCTCCTGGACTGCTACCATCCGCTACGAGCGCTTGACGGGTCTGCCTGGGCAATCGAGGCTCACCAATCCGGGAGGTCTACTCGTCACATCCTACCAAGCCTCGCAAGACACCGTATCGAACCTGGGCTTCGTGCAGCCATGACAAAAAGAGCATTTCTGGCGCTGGCCTGTTCACTCTTCCTAACGATGGAAGCGTGCGCCGAAGACACGCCACTTGCCGGCAAGCATGATGCGCGGATGCGCTACCTGGCTTACCGCCCCGACGAAGTGGTGCGCCTATCGACCGCAGTTGGGGCAACGCTGGTTGTCACATTCGCGGCAAACGAGACCGTCGCAGCCGTGGCTGTTTCCAATAGCAAAGACCTGGCTGCGCTCCCGCGCGCCAATTATCTCTTTTTCAAGGCTAGCCGGATGCTGTCGCCGCAGCCGGTCGTCGTGCTGGCCGAGAGCGAGTCCGGTACACGCAGATACGTCTTCAGTATTTCAACGAAAGCGATGCCCAAACTCGATGAGGAGCAACCAGACCTATACTACAGTGTGCAGTTCACCTATCCTGCTGATGAGGCTGCTGCTCAGAGAAAGGAAGCGGAAAGGCGCTCGATTCTTGGCCAGGCCCGGGCGAGAGTGCTGCAAGACGAGAGAGTTCGGGATTTGTTGAATCGGCCCGCCGCAGCTGCCAGTCCGGACGAAAGCAATTTTCACTACGTCGCAAAGGGCGATCGGTCGCTGGCGCCGCTGGAAGTCTTCGATAATGGCTTTACGACCGTATTTGGATTCGCAAGCAATTCCCGCATACCCTCCCTCTACGTTATCAATCCCGACGGCAAGGAAGCCGCTGCCAATTACACGGTCAAAGGCGACTATGTTGAAGTATCCGCCGTCGCCCGGGAATGGCGTCTGAGAGATGGCAACACGGTCTTGTCCATTTTCAACAGAGCTTATGACCCTGTGGGACGAGCGCCAGCGACCGGTACAGTGACACCCGACGTGTGGCGCGTTTTGAAAGGCTCGGGACGATGAATGAAACCGGCCCACAGGCGGGACATGATGTCCATGCATCCGGATCGATGGTCTCGGAGCCGGCCCGCCGGCATGTTTCGGGATCGCAGAAGTTGGCCGTCGCTGCTCTTGTTCTCATCTCGTCTCTATCGCTCATCTGGCTCGGAGGTCGTTCCAGCACACAAGACGAACCATCTCAGCCAAAGCCGCCAATTGTCGCCAACGTCGAGCCATTCCGTCCCGTGCCAATCGAGGTTGCTCCAGAACCTCCAGCACCCGCAGAGGCGGCCAAGGCGGCAGAGCCTGCGCCATCCACGCCGCCCCCACCAGCGGCAGATGATCCGCCGCCGGAGGAATCACCAATTTTCGCCTACAGCGGCAGCGGTCAAATGCCCAATGCCGATCAGCGGAGCGAAGACAAGCAAAATGATGCTCCGGGGACAGCGGATGAGATTTCAAACGGTGGCGATCTGTCAGGCCGATTGAAGCCAGATATACAGGAGCCGAGCCGGGCCACACTTTTGCCGCACCCTGATCTCGTGATTACTCAAGGAACGATCATTCCCTGCATTTTGCAAACTGCGGTCGACACAAATTTACCCGGCTATGTGAAGTGCGTCTTACCTAAAGCCGTCCGAGGCGCCACCAACAACGTCGTGCTCTTGGATCGCGGGACAACCGTGATTGGCGAGATCCAGCGCGGTCTCCAGCAGGGGGATGCGCGTGTATTCGTGCTGTGGACGCGCATCGAAACACCTGACCATGCCCTCGTTTCGATAGCATCGCCGGGCGCTGACGAGCTCGGCCGCTCCGGAATGCCTGGCACGGTGGACAATCACTTCCGGGAACGCTTTGGCGGAGCGATTCTCATGAGCGTCATCCAAGGCGCGTTTCAGGCGGCTGGTCAATATGCGGCCAGCTCTGGCGGAGGAAGCGGCACCAACAGCTTCCAGAGCAATGGTGGACAAGCCGTCGAGACGACATTGAGAGCGACGATCAACCTTCCCCCAACCCTGAAGAAAAACCAAGGAGACGCCGTATCCATCTTTGTGGCTCGGGACCTCGACTTCTCGGATGTATACGATCTTAGAGCGACTGCCGCAGCGCCATCCCCCCAACATCGCGAACGCCGGAGAAACAACAATGCAATCGGAGGCTGATCCTCAATTGCGTTTGCTTCTCGATCCCGTTCTGAAATGGCTTGAGGAGCCAAGAACCGAAGAGGTCGCTATCAACCGGCCTGGGGAAGCCTTTGTCCGACAGGCCGGCGTTTTCACGAAACATCCACTGCCGCTGTCTTATGACGATCTGGAGGACATCGCGATCCTCGCCGGAGCGCTGCGCAAGCAAGATGTCGGACCGCAAAGCCCCCTCTGTGCGACTGAGTTGCCGAACGGAGAGCGGCTGCAGATCTGTTTGCCCCCCGCAGTACCCTCAGGAACAATAAGCCTGACGATACGGCGTCCCTCAAGTCGTGTGACCGAACTCAAGGAAGTTTCTTCTCGCTACGAATATTCGCGTTGGAATCAATGGCGGTCACGAAAAGAGCGCCAAGAGCGGCAGGACGAAACGATTCTTCAGCACTACGACCATGGTGACTTGGAGCAATTTTTGCGAGCCTGCGTCTGCGGGCGGCTCACAATGCTGCTTTGCGGACCGACTGGAAGCGGCAAAACGACAATGAGCAAGACTTTGATCAACGCTATACCCCCGCATGAGAGGTTGATCAGCATCGAGGACACGCTCGAACTTGCAATCCCGCACGAGAACCATGTCCGCTTACTCTATCCAAAGGACCGAGCAGGCGCAGGTGCGGTGACGGCCGAGCAACTGTTGCAAGCCAGTTTGCGCATGCGGCCTGATCGAATATTGCTTGGCGAGATGCGCGATGACGCCGCTTGGGCCTACCTTAGTGAAGTCGTCTCCGGCCATGCGGGATCGATATCAACGATTCATGGGGCTGATCCGGTACAAGGTTTCAAAAAGCTCTTTTCACTCGTCAAGAGCAGCGCGCAAGGAGCCGCTGTCGAAGACCGCACGCTTCTTGACATGCTGTCGGCTGCCATTGACGTCATCATACCGTTCCGTACCCAAGGCGACGTGTATGAGGTAGGAGAGGTATGGCTCGCCGCCGATGCCCGGCGGCGGGGAGAGACAGTAGCCGACCTTCTCAACAAGCACTAAGGCTGGAACAACGTCTCGGGATCGGTAAGCCGGTGTCGACGCGTTATTCTGTTCTGCTTCGATATCTTTTTGACGGGCCTTCTCGCAGTGGTTGGATAGGCTGAGCGATTCGGCGGTATCATGCCATCATCATTGTACGAACCGCATGCGCCATTGTCCGGGATGAGACCGGCTTCGCTAGCCAAAGGACGAGGGCCTGATTAGCGGATATGACCGGCATGGAGTCGGTTTGGCCGACGACTATGACAGGCACCGTCATGAGGGTGGGGCATACGGATTCGGCCTGTCCTCGCTCCAGGAAAGGCGTTCTACCTAAAATCACCAGGTCTGCTGCCTTCCCGCTTTCGGTCCACTCGCAAAGACCTTCAAGGTTCGCGAAGCCGACCGGCTCATAACCCAGCGCGGCGATCTGGTCCCTGTAGATCTCCAACTCTGCTGGATCGGGCTCCACGACTGCAACGATTTCTCCGTTGCCAAGTGGTCCGTCGTACCGACCGAAAGCGATGTCAGCGGTGACTGGCTCCTCGTCGGAGGCCGGTAGGTAGATATCAAACCGCGTCCCTCGGCCAACAGCCGAGGTGACATCAAGGCATCCTGCGAGCGCGCTCACGTGCCTGTCAACCGCAGCAAGACCCAGCCCGGTCCCGCCGACGACAGAGCGCGTGGTAAAAAAGGGCTCAAAGACATGCGGAAGTATCGAACTTGCGATTCCCGGGCCATCGTCGCTGATGGAGAGGAGAACGTAATCTCCAGGTCTCAAGGTGCCCTGAGCCAGCGGCTTGGTTTGGCGCACCTGAGCGCGAGAAACGCTGACCTCGACACGGCCCTCGTTCAAGACAGCCTCCGACGCGTTCTTGCATAGATTCATGAGGATCTGCTGTATCTCGGTTGGGCTGCCCTCGACCACCGTTTGCCACTCGTTGATCTTGAAGTTCAACTGAACATCCGACCGAACTGTGACCCGCAGCAATGGCGCAAGATCCATGACAATTTCGGAGACGTTGAATGGCACTGCCACGCGCTGTCGGTTTCGGCTTAGTGACAGGATCTGGTCGACGATCAGCTTGGCTCGGTGTCCAGCTAAAATGATCTGGTCGATGTGATTACGGATTCTGGAGGGGCGACGCACAAGGCTTTGGGCAATCTCTGAATAGCCGATTATTGCCCCTAAAATGTTGTTGAACTCATGTGTAACGCCGCTTGCGATCGTGCCCACGGTCCTCAGCCTTTCCACATGCTCCCATCGACTCACCAGAAGGTCGCGTTCCGTATTTATACGTTGCAGTTCAAGATGGTTGCTCAAACGCACAATGGCGCTGGCAAGAACCCGCAGGTCGTCTGCCGAGGGGAGTGAGCGATCTCCTTCAAAAACAAGGATGCAAACCACAACCTGCTGATCGGAAGCCCTGCAGGCAACAATTTGACAAACACCGGAAAGCCCTAAGGCGGTCCGAACGACGCGAAACACTGGCCGTCCGGCGCGGACAAGTGAAACGACTTCATCAATAAGCGGCACGTTCCAGACGGGTGTGTACGTGTTCGCCACAAAGCACTCGGTATGCCTGCTGAGACTCGGATCCACTAGGGCGAGCGCGCATTGATCCGCATCGAAAACGCGTTGAACGACTCTGAGCGCTTCTTCGGTGGAAAAGCGCGCCGAGGCGTCCTTTGCTTTACTTTCGTTGAGGCGAGTTTCGATCTCACTCATTGCCTCTTCAAGCTCCAACCGCCTTTTCAGCCGGTTCGTCCGCAGAGGCTGCCTGGAGGGCGGAATCATCGCAAACAAGCAGAGGCATATGGACACCAAACCGAGGAAAAGTCGCATGCGCTGCGCGTGCGCGCTGGCCAAGCTGTAGCCCTCCAGATGCTCTCGCTCCAGTTCGGCGGCCTTGGAGAACGTGTCCGGAGATGCGATCTGATCGGCAGCTTCGTCCAACCTCCATGAAGAAGATAAGGCAGCTCCAGCCTTGCTCAGAACGAGCCTCGGTTCAGCCGAAAGCACGATCAGCATCGAAAGTTCAACCATGCCCGACGGTGCTCCCCCAAGGCGGCCAATCGAGCGAGCTAGCTGTGCAAGACAGCTTTGCATGAGCTGATTTTGTTCGACCAAGACTGAGACGGCAGCCTTTTTGCTTTCGATCGAATCTATGAGCTGCGCGAGCAATCTGGATTGCTCTGATCTCTCATCGGACGAAATCTCGAAAGAACGTTGCAAGTTTACACGAGTCTTTTGCAACGCTTGCCCGATAGAAGCAACCGAACGGTAGTCCAATGTCATATCCATCCCAGCGCGGGCGACGTCGCGCCGGAGCAATGCGTCATTGATCTGAATCGTTCGCAGCTGGCTTAGGATCGCGTGATCGATCTGCGGGGGCTGGCCCTGCGTCCCGACCAAGAGCGCAATCGAGGTGGCTAGGGCGATCATAATTGCTTTGTCGGAACTGAGCCAAGGAAACGGCGTTTGATCCGCGATGGACCCCTTGCGAAGGTCCGACATGAATTCCAGTTCATGGGCTCGGTATGCGGCCGGATGCTGCTGGAACAGGAAAGCCACGCCTACCTCTCCCCCTTATGAGAATGGCTTAACACCGTTACCGAACTTGGTCCTGGTGCGCTTCCAGCGCGAAATGAGCTCCCAAAGCGCCTACGCGACGCGGAGCACATCCTTACGATTCTGAAAGCAGATCAACATGACGCGCAGGCGGTTTTTACGCCGGGGCGTCAGCTTAGGCCCAGGATGAAGCGCCGATTGGGCGCGCGGATAGGGCGCGCGTTTTCGGGATATAGCGAGGTAAATCGCTCTATGTCTGCTGGGTCGACATCAACCGGTTCCGTCGCCACCATCCAGTCGACGTTTTCCGTGCATGGCGGCGTCGTCAAAGATCCTTCATATGTCCAGTAGCCAAGCGAAGCCGGCAGAAGCTCGTTCGGGTCGACTTCATCGACGGCTGCCTCTTCGCCTGACGTTGCAGGAAATGCGGCAGCAAGCCGGGCAAAGCTGGCATTTGTGGCGCCTGGCGTCAGAAACACGCTCAGAACACCCACAGTATCGCTGTTGCGGCCCTTATGGACAAAATGCGCTTCCATCGGGAAACTCTTACCTGCGACGTGGTGCTCGCTTGGTGCATGGAAATGGAACTGTAGCAGCTCATAGACACGATCCCCCCGAGTGAGCGTGCTGCCTTGCGGCAGGTTGATCTGAATGGTGTGGCCGTTGTTCACCATTCTGCCGCCGCCCCTGTGCCAACCTATGGCGATGTGCGGAATATCCGCTTTGACCGCGCCCCTGATATCGACCGGCGATTGCTGCATGCCCGCCGAGCAGACCAAATTCGTCTTGTCCAGATGCCCCCATTGTTCGGGGCCGACCGGCCCGGCATATCCCCATTCGGTGCTGGCCGCCCGCGCGGCTTCAGCGCAAATGGGACAAGCGCCGAGTGCAACGAAACCTTTGATCAGATTACGACGGTGCATGTTGCTGTGGCTCCTACTGAACACTTCAATTTGGCGTGGCATGGGAACTGCGGGCGCAGCTGTGATGTGGGCGACAGGGGCCGAACAGTTCGGCACGCCACCATCGCGGCCTCAGGGCGACCGACGGTCCCGCGCACGGCCGTGCTCGCCGGCCACATGCGGTTGTGACAGCTATTTTCCCCCGGTAGAGGATAGTCCCAGCTAGCCGGCTGTATCCATGCTCATTGTCTCCACGACCGCCGTTTGCCGTTCGGCTGCAGATCACATTGGCAACTCCACCGAAGATGGCGGCACCCGGGCCGCACTGGGTAAGCGATTCCACGCAACAACTCCGATGGCCCCACCAGGCCAACTGACGCTTCATATTCATCATCGGACAGCCGGAGAAATCGATTGCTTAGATAAAGAAGCATCCATGACGTGGATGCATACATTGCCATTGCCCAATTTGCGGTGCTGCTTGGGACGCCGGCTACGGATAGGAGGGTCGGCCATTTCCCGGCGACAACAACGCGGCTGAGAACTGGGCGAGGCGGCACGAAATTTGGCTAGACCTTATGCTGTCACGGCTTCCGGGACCAAAGGCTTGCGAGCCTGGGCAGTCGGCTGCGATTCAGATTGAGTTGCCCTGAAGACGGCCCAGCAGAACAAAATTCTCACTGATGTTGCGACGACGCCCGCCGAAACTCATCCTGAACCACTGAAGAAGGTTCAAGTGCCTGGACGAAGTGTCTAGGTGTTCTCAGCCCTTGCGTGCTCTCGATTCGGCAGCTTCATCGCCAGGTAGTAGCCCAACAGAGATGCAGATCGACCGGCGATGTCGCGGACCAGCTGTTGAGTTACCGAGCTTGGGAGTCTCGCTGAGCAGGTTCTGAAGCCCAGCAACGGAGTCCGGGCATGATCATGCGGGACGACATCTTGAAAGGCCAGACAGCGAGGCACCCGTCGGGCGCCGCCGTTCAAATTCATTCCGTTAGAACGAGCTTTGGAATCGCAGAACGCCGCCGAGCCTGTCCGCTTTGCCGACGTTAGCCGGGTTCGAGGCGACGGGAGTGAGCTTGGCGTAGTGGGCATAATCGACTTCGGCCCTGATTGTGAACCCTGGAATGGCCATATAGGCGAATTGCAGCCAGTCCGCAGTTGCTGAGCTGATCGCCTGAGACCTGGAGGTTCAACGACGTTTTCTCGTCGAAACCTGTAAGTGGCCCCTACCCACAAAGCCCAGTCGCCGCTCCATTCTTGTAGAAGCCGCGACCCTGAGCGGCGATCGCCCTGCTTGGGTCGTCGTTGGGATTGCCAAGGGAGCCGTAGCCGAACATACCGAATAACGACAATCATCTGTGACGTTGAGGTCGATGCGGACCTTGCCAGCCAAAGCGTTGTAGTTGCTGTCACGAGCGATGACGCCGGTGATCGCTCCGCCAGCCTGTGTCTGTCTCACGCCTAAGACGACGTGGGGAACATGGCCGTCAAGAGAACCGACCTCACCCGCCCCTTATTCAAGTGAAACCAGAGCTGAAAACCCATTGTCGGAATCCAGATAGTACTGAGCTACGTTGGTGTCGAAATCGCCAATACGCAACGAGTGCATTATTGAAGACGTTCCCGGAGTATCCGGCAAACGTGTCGAAGGCCGAGTCGTCCTTCCCGACACGCAGGCCACCAAGCTGGATCCAGGCGGAAGTCAACTTGGCGCCGCTGTTGAAGGCTGTTCGGCCAACCCTTCAGGTTCAGGCGAACGCCTTGGTATTTTCCTTCGCGCACGGGATCGACTGTCAGGGAGGCCGCATCGAAGACGATGCCTTCGTCGGGAGCTTCGACCTGGCAAATCCGGGTGAAGAGGTCGTGAATGGCGCCGGGGTCAGGGTCGCCTTGGCCGAGCAGGTCAAGATCGCCGGTTGGCCTGAAGACGTATTCGGGCCAGGTCACGAACAGCATTGCGCCCTTGAGTACATAGCGCTCGGACGCTTCGGTCATACTGAGGCGGAAAAGCAAGCGTTCGATCGCATACCGCGTCAGGATGCGCTGATAGTCGTCACCCTGTTGCCTAGAGTGCTGAAGAAGGCGGTCTCTTATTGAGGCGGCAGGATTCTTGAGAACCTTAGCCATCATTGTACGGCCTTGATATAGGGCTCGATCCGGGCGGTCACTCGATCAATGACCGCGTACTTCATCAGCTCACTCGCTATGGTCTTTCGTTGTTGCAGAGCGTCGCGGAGCGCCTCGACTGCGACGTCTTCGCCAACATGACGGCGATGCTTGAAGCAATCGGCAACCGTTTTTGCGACGCCATAGATCGCTACATCGACGCCTTCGACGCGGATGAACTCGACTCCGGATGCCAGGACTTCGCAGGTCGCCCGAACAATCTCCAGACGCAGGCCTGGAGTGTGCGGCGTCCTTGCCTTGTGTGGTATCGTCATCCACACCGCGTGCGGAAGCTGGGTCGTCAAACCGTGGTGACGAAGCGCGCTGATGAGGCTGACCACGCCGTTCGGCACAATACGTGCCGCTTCTGCCAGATCATGATCGGTGTCTTCGCCCATTCGCTCGGGATGCTGGTATAGACCGCGCCTGAGACGTACGATATCACCGGCCTCGGTAAGGCGCCTGAGATAGACCAGCGGGATGCCGGCCGCCGTAAAGTCGCGCGCACGCACGATGCCGCGATCTCGAACGAGATTCAGGGCGGTCTCACGGTGGGTCATACGATTTCGAGGCATTTGTTATCTATTGTCGGCAAAAATTTAGATTTGTCGACAGAAAAGAACAGTTGGGAAAACTCAACTGATGTCATATATTTCATATGACCATGGCGCAACAGGTTTCCCCGCTTGATCTTACCCCAAAGCACGTCCGGGCCGCCCGGGCTCTTTTGGCGTGGTCCCAGCACGACTTGGCCAAGCAAGCCGGCGTGGCGACCTCTACCGTTGCGGATTTCGAGCGGGGTCAACGTATCCCCGTCGCCAACAATGCCCAAGCAATTCGTACGGCGCTCGAAAATGCCGGCATCCGTTTCCTGCCGACGGGTGCGGTAATCGGACCAGCTATCCCGAATATCACCCCGTCCGAGCGAGCAGGCGCACCTATCCGCTGGGTGGATGCGGAAGATCTTTCGGTCTGGGCAAACCGAACAGAAGGCGTGCTGAGCATGCCAACCCTTGTTTCACATCTGATACGCGCTACCGCCGGCACCGCAGTTCACCTCCGCTTTCCAGCTGACGAAGGGGTCCAGCATCCGGGCTGGGACGGACAGACCTACACGGACACAGGAAACTCTTACGTGCCGAAAGGTGAGGCTGGTTGGGAGATCGGAAGCCAGCGTCGCGACATCGAAAGAAAGGTGACCGAGGATTACCGGAAGCGAACCGACGAGCCGGCGCCGTTCGATCCAGCCAATGCTAGCTTTGTGTTCGTCACTCCCCGCCACTGGCCCGGCAAGGATAAATGGGCAAAGGCCCGAGAGGCGGAAGGGCCTTGGGCAAACGTTCGTGTTTATGACGCCGACGACCTTGTCCACTGGATCGAACAAACACCGGTGGTTGGGCTGTGGTTGGCGGTTCGCCTGGGGAAGCGACCGGAGGACACTCGAGAGCTCGAGGAAGTCTGGGAAGAGTGGTCGCTCGCTGCGAAGTGGCCCCTGACCGAGGAGTTGGTCCTAAGTGATCGTGACGAGGAAGCAGCTGACCTTCTCCGCTGGCTTCGCAGCAAGCCATCCGTTTTCTCGCTCCAAGCTACGACCACAGATGAGGTCGTGTCGTTCTTTTACGCAACACTTGCGATGCTCCCGGACGAAGTGAAGGCCGCTTACAAGGCCCGATGCCTGGTGGCGACGACCGCTGCGGCGGCGCGAGCATTGGCAAACGCGCCAGGTCCTCTGATTGTCGTCATGACTGAACCAGACCCCGGCATCGCGCACGCGCTGGCGGGACGCGGCCACTATGTCCTGCAAGCCTATGACGAGCGGCCGATCTCCCGAGGTGACGTCCGTGCCCTACCGCGACCGTCGCGCGAGGGGATCGCTAGCGCTCTGGTTGCCGCTGGCATTGCGCAACCTCGTGCCGAGGCATACGCGCGCGACAGCGCACGCAATTTGGCTGTCCTGCGTCGCCTTATTCCCAGCGCGCCGGGGCGACGGCCACAGTGGGCGGAGGTTAGGCCGCCTCAAGCATTGTTGGCAGCACTTCTCGCGGGCGGCTGGGATGAGGACGCAGAGGCGGATAAGGCACGCCTTGCAGAGCTCGCTGACGAACCATATGACGCAATCGCCCGCGATCTGATGCCTTACGTCGGAAGATTTGACAGCCCACTGCAAAAGATCGGCTCGACCTGGCGTATCGCTTCGCCGCAAGATGCATGGTTCCTGCTTGCGCGGCATTTGACAGGGGTCGACATCAAGCGCTTCGAGGCTGCAGCCCATGCTGTCCTCGGCTCCGTAGATCCGCGGTTCGAGATGGACCCAGACGAGCGCTGGATGGCGAGTGTTCGCGGCGTCCAGCGCGACTATTCGGGAATGTTGCGCCATGGGATCGGACAAGTACTGATCCTGCTTGCTCTGTGGGGCGAGGAGATTAAGACGATACCGGACGCCGCACGCCGTGCTGATCATATTGTCGCGAAGCTGCTGGCGAATGCCACCAAACAGAGATGGTGGTCCCTATCTCGAGACTTCCGATTGTTGGCCGAGGCCTCACCGAGCGCCTTTCTTCGGGCCATCGAGGATAGCCTTGATCTGAACGACCCGCCAATCCGCGCCCTATTCGGCAGAGACGGGGAAGGTGTCTTTGGGGCAGAGCATTTGTCGGATCTTTTGTGGGCGCTCGAGTCCCTGGCCTGGTCGCCAGAGCTCATGCCGAAAGTGACCCATGTCCTGGCTCGGCTGGACGCCATCGACAACCCGCCCGGGCAATACGCGAACCGACCGGCCAACAGTCTCCGCGCGATTCATCTTCTCTGGCTGCCCCAAACCTATGCGACGCTCGACCTGCGGCTTCGGGCGCTCGACCTCATTCGCAAGCACGAGCGAGACGCCGCCTGGAAACTCATGTTGAGCCTGCTACCGCAGGGGCACGACACCTCCATCCCGTCGCCGATGCCGCTGTGGCGTGATTTTACCGTCGATGAAGTCGAGGTGGCTACATGGGCCACCATCGGGCGCGGAGCTGTGGCGATCACGGAGCGTGTGCTCGTCGACGTCGGCCTCGATGCCGCCAGGTGGACCGCGCTGCTCGACCGATTCGCTGACCTTTCACCGGACACGGAAGGTGGGTTCTCTACACTGGAGGCGGCTGAGCCGAGGATTACTAAGCAGATTGACCGCGCAGCAATATGGGCCGCCATGCGCCGTGTCCTCCATCACCATCGGCAATTTCCAGACGCCGAATGGTCCATGCCGAGTCAAGTGCTCGACCGACTTGAGGCGATTTACGAGCGCTTCGCACCCGCTGATCCAATAGAGCGCGTGGCATGGCTCTTTGAACAAGATGCGGGCTTGCCACGGCCTTCGGCCGAAGGTTGGAAGACGAATGAGCGTGAGGTCGATCTAGCGAGGAAAGATGCCGCACACGCCCTGTTCTCCAAAGACGGCATTCCAGCCATCCTCGCGCTCTCCCGCAAGGTTGGCACAGCGGGATACATCGGCAAGGCGCTCTTTGCTGGCGGTCTCTCCGAACCCGATCTCGAAGCGCTGTTGGAGTCGGCAATTCGAAGCGAAGATGCGCATGAGCGTGCTCTTGCCCACGGCCTGATCGTCTCTGCCTTTGCAGAGCGAAAGGAGCCATGGGCAGCTGAGTTGATCGCTAAGGCAACCAGTCGCTCTTGGGGCGACACCGCATTGCTTACGATCCTGCGCGCGCTTCCTGGGCGGCGTTGGACTTGGGACCAGGCTACCAGCGCTGGCGCTGAAATCGAAGAAACGTATTGGCGTCAGACGCCGGTGTTCTGGATGAGCGACGACCGTGACGAGGTCGGTTTCGCGATCCGCAAACTCATCTCCGTTGGTCGCGCGCGTCACGCTCTGCCGCTCGCGGCACGCGACAGCCGAACTGATCTGCTCTCAGATCTTCTCATCGAGGTGCTACTTGAGGCCGTCCGACAGCCGTTCGAGAGCGAGGGCGACAGGAACGAAGCGACGATGTTCCAGCACTACGTCGCCGAAATCCTCCAGGTGCTTGACAAACGTGATGACGTCGACAGCAATGCATTGGTCAAGGTCGAGTGGGCCTATCTACCGATTTTGACTCGCTCGCGCCGTCCGCCCAAGGTGCTTATGAAGGCGCTGTCGGAGCAGCCATCCTTCTTTGTCCAAATACTCAGCGCGGTATTCAAGGCGAGCGAGGAAAGCGGTGTCGTCGACGTTGAGCCGCAGGATCCCGAGCGAGCACGCGCCATCGCCACCCAGGCCTACCGACTTCTTGAGGAATGGGATCGGCTTCCCGGTACAAAAGATGATGGGACGATCGATAACGTTGCTCTTGAGGGGTGGATCAAGGAAGCTCGATCGCTCGCTAAGACCGCCGGCCGAGAAGATATCGCCGACAGTCGCATTGGCAACGTTTTGGCTGCCTCTCCTTTTGGAGCAGACGGCAACTGGCCGGCCGAAGCGGTCCGCGACGCAATCGATCTTTTCCGCAGCAAACCAATGATCAATGGCTTTTTGACCGGTAAGATGAACCGACGTGGCGTAACAATGCGATCGCCGCGCGACGGTGGGGAGCTGGAACGGAAGGAAGCCGCTAAATACCGCGGATGGTCGAATGCGATCTCTTTCGACCATCCGCATACGGCCAAGGCTCTCGACACGCTAGCGGACAATTATGAGGCTCAAGCACATCGCCACGATCAGAGTTCCGAGCGACTGGACTGGGAATGACTGCTGGGTTTCGGGCCTGGGATCGTGTGGCCAATGCTGTTTCACACGCGAACTGCTGTATGCCGAGCTTCTGGTTGGCCGCGCGGAATTCGGAGCTTTTGCAGCAAAGTAGGTCTCTCGGTCCGCCAGAAGCGCCAAAGGCCAGACCCCAATGCTCGACGCGTGGTCACGTCACCTCGGAGGGCGAGAAAAGAGTGTTGGGGAACGGGTACGCGCGGCCTCAGTCGTGCGTTCAATGGAAAGCACTGTGTGAGGAGGATCCTCCCCATCGTGCAGTGACAGGAGATGGTCACCGATTTCCTTATCCGCTGCCGTGAGCCGATGATTCAGGCGAAGAAAGTCCATCCAGGTCGGCGTGCGGAATGTCTCTGTCCAAATCGAAGGCGTTTGAAGATTTCGCTGCAGTGTCCAGTTTCGCGCACCGGCACGGCTCTGAACATGCCGCCTGGCGCGCATGTAGCCCAGAAAGGTCTCGATGTTCTCTTCGGGTATCCGATACTCCACCTTGACCACTATGGGTCCACTTCTGGGCTTCAAGTCGAGTGCCAGCTCCGGCGGGCGAAAATCCGAACTTTCCTGATCCGTTTCCTCCCATGGACCGACCGGTAACAGCATTCCCGCAGCCGCAACCAGCAACAGAGCGCCGGCGGCGCCCTCCAAAGCCCAGCCTAAGGAGTAGTTCTGTGCGACAGTACCCCAGATCCAGCTGCCAGCCGCCATCCCGCCTGCGCTCAAGGCGTAGTAGATCGACAGTGTCCGGCCGACCACCCATCTGGGGCTTGCCAGTTGCACCGACACGTCGATCCCAGTCCAGGTGATGAGCCAACCCGCGCCGCCGAGTGCCAGCGAAACGACCGCCACGGGGACCGATGATGTGAGTGCAAGCGAAAGGCAACATGCCGCACAAGCGACAGAGGCGAAGGACACCAGCCTGTTTTGAGACGTCATCCGCCTTAGAAAGCTATTGCTCATGCCCGCAATGAAAGCACCCATCCCGAAGCCGGCCAGCAAGATGCCGTAGATGATCGGGCCGCTCTTCAGCTGGTCCCGGACAAATAGAGGCAGCAATGCAAGGATGGAGATGCTTGCCAGGCCGAAAAGGGTTGCACGGGCAATCGCTGCCCTGATCTCCAGGGACATCACAGTGAAGCGCACTCCGTCATGAATTGCCATCGTCATGCGTTCACGAGGGAGAGGGGAAGTGCGAACCTTCCATCGTGTGCGCCATATCGCGGTTAGCGGCGCCAGATCACTCAGCGCTGCCAAGGCGAAAGCGGCAAGCGGTCCAAGAAATGCCAGGACCACGCCCCCCAAAGCCGGACCAACGCTGCGTACAATGTTGTATCCTACGGACATGAGGGTGACCGCGGCCGGGATGTCCCTTTTGTGAAGGATATCGCCAACAGATGCGTGCCAGGCCGGATCATTCAAGGCAAAGCCGCAGCCAGCCAGGAAACCCAATGCAAGAATTAGCCATGGACCGGCAAATCCCAGACCCACGGATATCATCAGCGTCGTTGAAGCCAATGCTATCAGGCAGTGCCCCGCAAACATCACCCATCGGCGGCTGAAGTTGTCGGCAATGGCTCCGGCAACGATTGAGAGGAGGAACACCGGCAAGGTGGATGCAGCCTGCACCAGCGCAACCATCAGGTCCGAAGCGGAAATCGTGGCCATCAGCCAGCTGATGGCCACCGTTTGCACGAGCCAACCGAGGCTGGATATTTGTGTGGCGGTCCAGATCGAGCGAAACACCGGGTTTCGAAAGGGAGCGAGCGTTGCTGAGGCAGGCAGATGGGTATTGTTTTCGGACTGCATGATCATTTGATGCCTTCGAGGGGCCGCTTGTTCAATTCTCGGCTGCCGGTGCTGCCGCTACAATATTGATCTATGGACCAGAAGGGCCGGACTTATCGACCAGGACGACTTCGTCGAGGTGAGGAGGGGTGATGAACTCTGTTGGCTCCGCTCTCCCATGCTGGCGCCGACAACCTTCGAAAGACAGCATTGCCGATCGTGCTGATCGACAGAATCATCTGCAACTTTGATCGCTCTGGCCTGACCACGCCAGCGCCCATGAAGCTTGTCGGCGACCATTTTTTCGTGCGCCCGTTCGTTCGTGTCATCGGTGACGGATCCTGTGCATGACCGCGTACGGCTAAATTCCTATGACGAGTGCGCCTCCGCTGAGACCGGCACCGGCCGCGGCAAGAAGAATCTTTTCGCCTGGCCGAAACGGCTGCGCCCGATGCGAAAGCGAGAGCGAGAGTGGGATCGTCGCGGCCGAAGAGTTGCCGTAATCGGCAATCGTCTTGACAATTGCTTCATCCGCTATGCCCAGATTCCTGCCGACCGCATCGAAGATCCGGGCATTGGCCTGGTGCGGCACGAAACGATCGATGTGTTGCGGCGGCATTCGGGCGGCCGTGAGCGCACCTCTCGAGCAGTCAGTCATCATCTCTACAGCCCTGGCGAACACTTCACGCCCGTCACTGATGGTCATACGGGTTTGCTCGAGGTCCAGCTCGCCATGAAACGGCGTGTTGCTGCCGCCGGCGGGAATCTGAATCAGCCCGTAGCGCGAGCCGTCCGAGGCCATCGCCGCGCCGAGAATGCCTCCGTCCGGCTCTTTGCACGGGGCAACCACCACCGCGCCGGCGGCATCCGCAAACAACACCGCGCTTGCGCGCTCGGCCGGATTGATGCGGCGGCTGAGGATATTGGCGGCAATCACCAGGCTCGCTTTGCCATGGAGGCGGGTGAACCCATCCGCCAACATCAAGGCATAGATGAAGCCGGCGCAGGCACCCGTCAGGTCAATCGCACCGGCGCGGTCGAGCCCGAGCCGGTGGGCCACCAGCGGCGCGCTCGGTGGCAGGAGATGGTCGGGCGTGGACGTGGCCAGCAACAGCAGGCCGATATCGTCACGGTCGACACCGGCATTCGCCAGCGCCATGTCGCCGGCGCGCGTGGCAAGGCCCGATAATGTGTCTTCGCCCGTTGCCCAGAAGCGCGACCGTATCCCGGTGCGCCGCTCGATCCAGCCGGGTTCGAGCCCGAGACGACCTTCGATTTCCGCGTTATTGACCTTGCGCGCCGGCGCGTGATGACCGAAACCGACGATGCGCGACGACCGGATCATGATCGCGAACCGAAGCGTTCGCCGGCCTCCTCTATGGCGTCATAGAGCCCGTCCAGTTCGTCGCCGGTGATGCAATAGGGCGGCAAAAGATAGAGGACATTTCCGAGCGGGCGCACCAGCATGCCACGTTCGAGGAAAAAAGCGCGCAGTTTCGGCCCGATCTCCGCCAGATATCCGGCCGAGCCGGTGCGCAGATCGAGGGCTAGGATCGTGCCGTTTGCTCGGCCCTCGGCGAAGAAGGGATTGTTTTGGAAGCGTTGCAGGCCATCGGCCTGTCTCGCACTTAAGGCCGCAATCCGCTTGGCGACCGGCTCGCACCGCCAGACCTCGACATTGGCAAGCGCGGCCGCGCAGGCGATCGGATTGGCGGTGTAGGAACTTGAGTGGAAAAAGGTCTTCTTTCGGTCCACGCAGTAGTGGGCCTCGAAGATGGCATCGCTGGCGAGCGTGGCTGCCAGCGGGACGGCGCCGCCAGTCAAGCCCTTCGAGGTGCACAATATGTCCGGTGAGATCGATGCCTGCTCGCAGGCGAACATGGTTCCGGTGCGCCCCCAGCCGGTCATCACTTCGTCGGCGATCAAGAGCGTGCCGGACGCTTCAGCGATCCGCTTCAATTCCGCCAGCACCCAGGCCGGATACATCAGCATGCCGCCGGCGCCAAGCACGAGCGGCTCGATGATCAGCGCGGCGGCGCGGCGGTCAAGAGACAGGGTCTCGAAACGATCCAGCGTTTCCTGCTCCCGCCCCGCGGCCGGAAAAGGAATGGTGTCGACCTCGAACAACAGCGGTTCGTAGGCGGCATTGAACACGCCCCGGGCGCCGACGCTCATCGTGCCGATCGTGTCGCCATGATAGCTGTGTTCCATGGCGACGATGCGCGAGCGCGGCGCGCCTGTGTTGCGGAAATAGCCGAGCGCCATCTTCAGTGCGACTTCAACGCTCGTGGAGCCGCTGTCGGAATAAAAGACCCAGTCGAGGCCTGGCGGCACCATTTCGATCAGCGCCGACGCCAATTGCTCTGCCGGCTCATGGGTGAGGCCGGCGAAGATCACCTGGTCAAGCATCTCGGTCGCAATCCGGATCGCTTCCATGATCCGTGGCTGGCGGTGCCCGTGAGTGACCACCCACCAGGAGGAGATTGCGTCGAGGATACGCCTTCCGTCATTCGTCTCCAGCCAAGCTCCGTCGGTGCGGACGACGGACAGCATGGGCGGCTCGATCGCGTGCTGGGTGAAGGGATGCCAGACGCGCGACCGCGGCATCACTCGCCTCCAGCCATCTGCGCAAGGTCGAAGCTTGCAAACATCGCCTTTCTCAGAGTTTCGCTCGTGAGCGGAGCGAGGTGTGGCAGTCTGCCGAGCTGACGCACCGCGCCCAACTCGGTGATTGTCTTTTGCGTATCGGCCGCCTCTTCACCGATGAAGACAACGCCGATCAGCGGGATCGAGCGAGCCCGCAGGGCTTCGATCGACAGCAGGCTGTGGTTGATCGTGCCGAGTTCAGTGCGGGCGCACAGGATCACCGGCAGCCGCCATTCAGCGAAGATGTCAATGAATCTTGTCTGTCGATTGATCGGCACCATCAGTCCGCCAGCGCCTTCGATGACGAGCGGTGTGGGCAGGACCGGAAATGAAAGATCGGCAGGCTCGATCGAGACACCGTCGATTTCGGCTGAACGGTGCGGCGACAAGGGGCTCCTCAAGCGGTGGGCCTCCGGCAGCACCCGCCCCGATGGCAGGCCAGCGAGCCGTTCGACCACCTCACTGTCGGTCTCACCTTCGAGACCCGATTGGACCGGCTTCCAGTAGAAGCCGTCGAGCAGACCTGCGAGCCCCGCGGCGAAAACGGTTTTGCCAATTCCCGTATCGGTTCCCGTGACGACGATGCGCTTGCTCATGCCGTGGTGGCCAATACTTCGGCAAGCGTCTCGACCATGACGCGAATGTCAGCCTTGCCCACGTTGAGCGTCAGCGAAATGCGCAGCCGCGAGGTACCCTCCGGCACCGCCGGCGGACGAATGCCGCGTAAGTCGAAGCCGCGAGCCTGCAGAGCCGCCGCGACAGCCATGGTGCGCGCCACGTCCCCAATGACAAATGGGTGGATCTGCGAACCGCTGGGCTTGGCTCCGCAATGCTCGGCCAGTTGCCGGCTTGCGAAGGCAACGTGCTCGTGCAAATCAACGCGGCGCATCGGCTCGTCGACCAGCATTGCGAGCGCTTCGCGCGCAGCCACTGCCATCAGCGGCGATGGTGCGGTGGCGTAGATAAACGGACGGCAGCGATTGACAATATAGTCGCACAGCACTCGCGGCCCGGTGACGAGCGCGCCCGATGCGCCGAGTGCCTTGCCGCATGTATGGAGAGCCACGATGTTGTCGCGGCCCTCGAACGCGGCGGCCAGCCCGCGGCCCCCCGGTCCCCAGACACCTGTGGCATGTGCCTCGTCGACCAGTATGAAGGCCTCGTGCCGATCGGCAAGCTCAACCAGGCTCTCCATCGGCGCGCAGTCGCCATCCATGCTGTAGAGGCTTTCAACGCCGATCCAGATGCGGCCAATGCCGCCTTCGGCGCGCCAGCGCCTGATCGCGTCCTCAAAAGCATCAATGTCATTGTGTGCCACCAGCCTGAACTCGGCGCGTCCTGCCCGGGCCCCTTCATGCATGCTGGCATGGGCGAGTTCATCGAGGATCAACAGGTCGCCCTTCTTCACCAGGGTGCTCAGGAGGGCGAAGTTGGCCATGTAGCCGCTGCCGAAGAACAGCGCCCGTTCGGCCCCGAAGAACGCGGCAGCATCTGACTCCAGCGCCTCATGCTCCGGCGCGTTGCCGCGCAGAAGCCGCGATCCGGTAGCGCCCACAGGGGTGCCCCGCTCGATTGCCGCCGCGACTGCATCGCCAAGTCTCTTGAAGGCAGCAAGCCCGAGATAATCGTTGGACGAGAAGTCGAGCCCGACCCGCGGCGCCAGTGCGCGCAGCCGGTCCTTGCGTGCCAACCCCTGCAAGGTTGCTTCAAAGCGGGCGAGCGGTGGCTCGTTCATTTCGCCTCGCCTCGCATCGGTTCGATGCCCAGACGTCTAAATAGACGAGTATCCTTGTCCTCTCCGGGATTGTCCGCAGTCAGCAGCGTGTCGCCGACAAAAATGGAATTGGCGCCGGCAAAGAAGCACAGCGCCTGGGTCTCGTCGCTCATCGCCGTCCTGCCGGCGGAGAGCCTTACATCAGACTTCGGCATCATGATCCGGGCGAGCGCAATGGTGCGGATGAAATCGATCGGATCGATGGGTTCGGCATCGGCGAGCGGCGTCCCCCTGATGGGGATCAGCATGTTGATCGGCACGCTTTCGGGCGGCTCGGGCAGGTTCGCCAGCGTCACCAGCATGTCCATGCGATCGGCCTTTTCCTCTCCCATCCCGACAATGCCGCCGCAGCAGACCTTGATCCCAGCCTCGCGCACGCGCCCAAGCGTTTCCAGCCGGTCGGCAAAGGTCCTGGTCGAAACGACCTTGCCGTAATAGCGCGCAGAGGTGTCGATGTTGTGGTTGTAGTAGTCGAGACCGGCCGCCTTCAGGCGCTGCGCCTGGCTGAGGTCGAGCATGCCGAGAGTCATGCAGGTCTCCAGGCCGAGCGCCTTCACGCCTTCGATCATGGCGAGCACGGCGTCCATGTCGCGCTCCTTCGGACTGCGCCAGGCAGCGCCCATGCAATAGCGGGTTGCGCCAGCATCTCGTGCCTTGGTCGCCTCCTCGACGACATGTTTGACCTCCATCAGCTTCGAGGCCTTCAGGCCGGTTTGGTGATGCGCAGACTGGCTGCAATAGCCGCAATCCTCCGGGCATCCGCCGGTCTTGATGCTGAGAAGCCGCGACAGCTGCACCCGGTTGCGATCGAAGTTCTGGCGATGGACCGTCTGCGCCAAGAAGAGCAGATCGTTGAACGGCATTCCGTATATAGCCTCGGCCTCTTTGCGGCTCCATCGGGCTAGTGCTGCCTCCATCGACTGCGTGGCAAAGTCCGAGTCGCACTCCTCGTTCATTTCCGTTGTCATCGTCAAAGCCTCTATTGCCGATCAGCGAGCGCACTCACCAGTCCGTCGAGTGGGAGCCCCTTCCGATTGGCTCGTCGGTGGGCGCAATATTGGGATCCGGAAGTAATGAAGGGTGAGCCGCATGAAGCGTGCTCTTTCGCGCCTTTTGGTGCGCGCAGCCCGAGCACGTTGCTCCCCATTGTGTTTCCCGTTAGTTCAAATGAGTGCTGATGTTCCCGCGAGTTGGCATGTCCAGGCCGATGTCGAGAATGGGCGCGCTGTGTGTCAGCCATCCGACCGAGATGAGATCAACACCCGTCGCAGCAATCGCCGGTGCCATTTTCGGTGTCACCCGGCCGGAAGCCTCCGTGACGGCGCGGCCCCCAACCATTGCCACGGCGCGGGCAAGGTCCTCAACCGACATGTTGTCGAGCAACACCGCGTCGACCCCCAGCGTGAGCGCTGTATCGAGCTGCTCGAGGGTCTCGACCTCGACCTCGATCTTCACCATGTGCCCCGCGGCAGCGCGCGCCCGCTCTATTGTCGTGCGAATGTCGCCGGCGATCGCGATGTGGTTGTCCTTGATCAGGAAGGCGTCGTCGAGCCCGAAGCGGTGATTGGCGCCGCCGCCGACGCGTACCGCATATTTCTCCAGCGCGCGCAGGCCGGGCGTCGTCTTTCGCGTGCACACGATCCTCGCCTTGTGGCCACGCACGGCTTCGACCATCGCTGCCGTGGCAGTGGCAATGCCGCTTAGATGACACAGAAAATTGAGCGCCGTGCGCTCGGCGGTGAGCAGGCCCCGCGCCGGTCCGCACAGCATGGCGATGATTTCGCCCCCCGCGACATCGCTGCCGTCAACTCTCCAGATTTGCATGTCGATCGCAGGTTCGACGAGCATGAAGGCGAAGGCGGCCAGATCGAGCCCGGCAACGATCCCCGTTTGTCGCGACTTCAGCACCAACGTGGCGGTGCGATCGCGCGGGATCACGGCCTCGCTGGTCAGATCGCCGCATCTGCCCAGGTCTTCGAGAAGAGCACCGCGCACGATCGGTTCGATCAGGGTTGAGGGAAGCGGTGAGAATTTCATGTCAGGGTACTCCGCATCGGCGCTCGCCAGCTGAGTGCGACGGCGGTCTGTATTGCGCTGCGCAGTGTCAGTCGTGACTGGCGCGCATCTGCATCGCGTCCGGCGAAATCGGAACGATAGTGCGAGCCGCGGCTCTCTTCGCGCCGCAGAGCCGCAATGGCGATCATCAGCGCGACCATGGCGGGGTCAGACGCCGCGCTGTCGTGAGCTGCAACCGGCAACAGGGTAGCCACCCCGTCGCGTAGCGTCTCGCCGTCGCGGACGATGCCGAGCGCGGCGGAGACGATTGGACGGATGCCGGAGGCGTCCGGCCGTTGAGGCACGAATGCCGAACACACGCGTGGTCGCCGGGTGTGTGATGCGTCGGCGACGCTTTCAGCAACCCAGCTCGCCGTCACCACTGCTTCGATAAGCGAGTTGCTGGCGAGCCGGTTCGCGCCGTGCAGACCCGTGCAAGCGACCTCGCCGCATGCCCACAGTCCCTCGATGGAGCTGCGGCCCGCAGCGTCTACTGCAACACCGCCCATGTGATAATGTGCGGCCGGGCGCACCGGGATCAGGTCGGTCGCCGGATCGATGCCGGCCTGGCGGCACAAATCGGCGATCGCCGGAAAGCGCTTGTCAAATCTGGGACCCAGACATTGCCTGGCGTCAAGAAACACACGGCGTCCGAGAGCGAGTTGGCGCCAAACCGCGCGCGCAACCACGTCGCGAGGCGCAAGCTCGCCCCCTGGGGTATCACCCAGGAAACGCTCTCCCTGCTCGTCGACGAGCACAGCACCCTCGCCACGCACCGCCTCGCTCACCAGCGGCATCGGCCGCCGCGGGCCCTCGAGGGCGGTCGGGTGGAATTGCACGAATTCCAGGTCGGCGAACTCCGCCCCGGCACAAGCGGCGAGCGCGAGCCCCTGTCCACATGAGCCAGGCGGGTTTGTCGTCTCGCTGAACAAGGCGCCGATGCCGCCGGTCGCCAGCACCGCGCGGCGCGTTGGCAAGGCGATTGCGCCCGTGCACCCGGCCGCGACCACGGCGATGATCGCCCCGTCTTCCACGACAAGCCGGCGGGCCTCGACGTTTTCCAGGACAGTGATGGAGGCTGTGCGCCGTGCTGCCGCGACCAGCGCGCGCACCAGTTCGCGACCGGTGGCATCGCCCGCCGCATGCACGATCCGCCGCTGCGAGTGCGCCGCCTCGAGCCCCAGCCGCAAGGCGCCATCAGCGCGTCGGTCGAATGCGACTCCAAACCGCTCTAGAGTCCTGATCGCTTCAGGTGCAGCTCGGACCACTCGCCGCACCGTTGCCTCGTCGCAGAGGCCGTCGCCGGCCGCCAGGGTGTCACAAAGATGAAGTTCGGGACTGTCTTCGCCGCCGACACTTGCAGCAAGACCGCCTTGGGCGAGCTCGCTGCAGGCTCCGGTTCCCAGCCCCGCATTAGATAGAAGCACAACCGGTTCCGGCGCCAGATGGAGCGCGGTCATCAGGCCTGCCAAACCAGAGCCGATGATCACCGGTGCCCCGCCAATGTCATGAACGTCGAGGCTCATATGGAAAGCATTCGCTCGACTGAGTGGCGCGCGCGCTCTGCAATCCCGGCGGCGATCCGAACCTCATGCCGGTTCTCTTCGAGCGCGGCGCGGATGTTGGCCAAGGTGATGCGCTTCATGTGCGGGCAGAGATTGCAAGGGCGGATGAACTCGATTTCGGGATGCGCGACCGCGACATTGTCGCTCATCGAACATTCGGTCAGCAGGACGACGCGCGCTGGTTTCTCCCGCTCGACATAATCCAACATGGCCGCAGTCGAGCCGGAGAATTCCGCTTGTGTGACAATCTCGGGCGGGCATTCTGGATGGGCGAGCACGATGACCCCAGGATGTGCATCGCGCAATTCCCGGATGTCGGTCGACGTGAAGCGCTCATGCACTTCGCAGTGGCCCTTCCAGGCGATGATCTCGACATCCGTGTCCGCCGCAACGTTTATCGCCAGGTATTGATCGGGCACCATGATCACGCGCGGCACGCCGAGAGATTCCACCACCGCGCGGGCATTGCCCGAGGTGCAGCAGATGTCCGACTCCGCTTTTACCGCTGCCGAAGTGTTGACGTAGGTGACAACCGGGACCCCCGGATAGCGCTGCCGTAGCTGCCGCACGTCCTCTGCCGTGATGGATTCGGCCAGCGAGCAACCGGCGCGGAGGTCCGGAATGAGGACCATCTTGTTAGGATTGAGCAGCTTGGCCGTCTCGGCCATGAAATGCACGCCGGCAACCACGATGACCTGCGCCTCGACCGTGGCCGCCTTGCGGGCCAGTGCGAGGCTGTCGCCGACGATGTCGGCCACGCAATGGAAGATCTCCGGCGTTTGGTAGTTGTGCGCAAGGATGACCGCGTTTCGATCGCGCTTCAGCGCAAGGATGGCTTCAAGGTCGTCGGTAAACGCCGGCCATTCGACTGGCGGAATCACCCGCCGGACGCGCTCGTACAGGGACGCAGCCGTAGGTAACGCCCCAGTCATCAGCGCCTCCGCTTATATTCGATCTGACAATAAGGGGAATATGTCTACCTTGACTATAAGTATGTCAAGCCCGCGCGAGCGGCAATTTTGTCCCGGCCCCAGCCCTGTCGTCGAGGACGGCATGCCGGAACCGATAGAGCTTTGCCGGTCGCCCGCCCGTCTCGAGGGAGGTCTCGCCAGTTTCCTCGACCAACTCTTGCTGCTCAACAAGCCTGCGGAAATTCGGCTTGTTGATGAGCCTCCCGGCGAGGGCCTCCACGGTCCGCTGCAGCTGAAGCAGCGTGAAGGACGGCCTCATGAGCTCGAAAACCACCGGCCGGTATTTGATCTTGGAGCGTAGCCGCGCAATGCCCGTCGCCAGGATTCGTCGATGGTCAGCGACCATTGCCTTGCCAGATGTCACCGCAGGCGTTGCGTCCCGCCCGCGGCCAGCCTCTTCGATCAGGGCAGATTCATAGAGCAACTCATAACGCTGTAGGGTGAGTTCCTCATTCCAATTGCGGTGGTCGAAACCGAAGGCAATCGCGGCGCGCTGCAGGCGTTCGCGTCGCGTGGTGGCGTCGCTGGCGCCCTCAGCCCACTCACTCAGGCGTGGTCGTAAGATATCGAGCACCACCGGCGTGCCGGAGCGATGATCTTCCCAGGGCAAATACTCGTACCAACTGCGCCACCCACAACTAGCGGAGCCCGCTGCCTGTTCCTTGCGAGTGAGTGCGAGATAGCTGATTGAGATGGCGCGTTCCTGGGGCTCGGCACCTATGCGGTCCCGATCGGCGAAGGTGTAGAGCTGCTCGATATAGCCGAGCGGGTGGCCGGTCTGTTGCTCGACCCAACCCCTCAGACCTGATTGCAGCGATCGATGCTCCAGCGCATAGGGGCCGGACGGAAGGGTATCCGCGTTCCCGATGGTGAGAAGACAGGGATCACTGTCAGTTACGGCGACGACAACGGCGATCAGGTCCACTTTTGCTTCGTCGGCCTTGACCGCGGCTCTGCCTTTTCTGGTTCCTTTTGCCTGATGGTTCATGTTCGCGAAGGTGAGTTGTTCCCGAATTCGGGGTTATCAATCGATTGAATTTAAGCGTTGCTGCACGAACGTCAACACCGCACAGCTGGACGATCTTTTTTGCACTTCGCACTCGCACAAAAATATGCCAAACGCGACACCCGCGGGGGGTAACGCTAGGGAAGGATGCATCGTTGAGTGCAACGGGTGAGACAAAGGCGATCACACCGCCGGATATCAGCGCGCGGAAAGGCCAGGCTCCACTCGTCTGCCTGACGGCATACACCACGCCGATAGCCAGATTGGTTGATCCACACTGCGACGTCGTTCTCGTTGGCGACAGCGTTGGCATGGTATTGCACGGCCTCTCATCGACGCTGGGCGTCACTCTCGACATGATGATCATGCACGGCCAGGCGGTGCGCCGCGGTCTGGTGCGATCATTGATGGTCGTTGACCTGCCATTCGGCTCCTATGAAGAGAGCCCCGTGCAGGCCTTCGGCAACGCTGCGCGCCTGATGGCGCAGACCGGTTGTGCGGCTGTGAAGCTCGAAGGCGGTGAGAAAATGGCCGAGACCATCCGCTTCCTCTGCGCCCGCGGCATCCCTGTCATGGCGCATGTCGGTTTAACGCCTCAGGCGGTCAATACGCTCGGTGGCTACCGCGTCCAGGGGCGGGGAGAAGATGCCGAGCGCATCAGGCGCGATGCCAATGCGGTTACGGAGGCCGGCGCATTCTCCGTGGTGCTGGAGAAGGTGCCCGAACCCCTCGCAAAACGCATCACTGCGGAGATCGCCGTCCCCACCATCGGCATCGGCGCCTCACTCGCCTGCGACGGCCAGATTCTGGTGAGCGACGATATGCTCGGGCTTTTCAGCTCCTTCCGGCCGAAATTCGTCAAGCGCTACGCCGAACTTGGCGAACAGGCCGATGCAGCGATTGCGGCTTATGCCGCTGACGTCAGGAGACGGTGCTTTCCGGCGGCGGAACATCTCTACACACACGAGGCGAGGGCCGGAGACGTCACATGAGCGTGCCGATCGTTCGAAGCACTGCCGAGCTCCGCGCTGTTACCGCGCGATGGCGTCGCTCAGGCGCCAAGGTCGCCCTTGTACCGACCATGGGGGCCTTGCATGAAGGTCATCTCAGTCTCGTGCGTGCTGCGCTTCAGAAGGCCGATCGGGTAGTCGTGACGCTGTTCGTCAACCCCAAGCAATTCAACAGTGCCACCGATCTTGATGCCTATCCTCGCACGGAAAACCAAGATGCTGCAAGGCTTGCGCCGCTCGGCGTGCATTTGCTCTATCTGCCGGATGCAGAAGAGATGTATCCGCCAGGCTTCGCCACGAGCATTTCGGTGTCCGGCATCAGCGAGGGCCTGTGCGGCAGCTTTCGGCCGGGCCATTTCGACGGCGTGGCGACAGTCGTTTCCAAGCTCTTCCTGCAGACCGGCGCTGACTTGGCCTGTTTTGGCGAAAAGGACTTTCAGCAGCTTCAGCTGGTCAGGCGCATGGTCGGCGACCTGGACATTCCAATCACCATCCTGGCCTGTCCGACAATCCGCGAAGCCGACGGTCTTGCACTGTCCTCGCGCAATCTTCGGCTCTCGCCAGCACAGCGCGCCATTGCCCCAAAGTTGGCAGCGGTCTTGCTGGGGGTGGCCGATCGGCTTGCGCGCGGCGCTCCTGTCCTTCCCACTCTTGCGGAAGCGCGCGCAGCAATCCTGGCTGCCGGCTATCGCGAAGTCGAGTACCTGGAACTTCGCCGCGAGGCAGATCTGCAACCGCTGACGAGCCTTGACCAACCGGCACGCTTGCTTGTCGCGGCATGGCTAGGCGACATACGGCTTATCGACAACATAGGAATGTCACCAATTGGTGCAACAAATTAGAGGCTCGCGGCGCTGCATCGCCGCACAACAGGCTCATTGACCAGGAGCAGAGCAATGCCCGCGATTAAGCCGACCAGCTCGCAAACGTCGAATGGATCGCCAATCATTTAGACGAAGGTCTGCGCCGAGCAACGGCACGGAGGTTTATGCAAAGCGCAGATGCATCGCGTGTTTGAAAATTTCCTCGAGCAACTCTCCGAAAGCGTCGATGCTGTCGATCTGTGTGAGACAATGGCGTCTGCCGCAGCCGCGTTAGACTTTCCGCTCTTTGCCTATTTCAGTTGCCCGTCAGCTTCCGGCCGGAAGCCGCGCTTGATTTCGAATTATCCCCCATCCTGGACATCGCGCTATATGCAATTGCGCTACCACAGGCATGATCCGGTGATCCTGCGCGGGCTTCAAGGCTGGGACACCTTTGATTGGGGTGTGGATTTAGCTCGGCAACATCTCCCGGCTTCACAGCAACGGATTCTGGAAGAAGCAGCTCGATTTGGCATTCGTTCCGGGTTGACCATGTCGATACATGACCATCGCGGCCGCTTTGCTGCGCTGACCTTGGCTTCCGACCAGCCCCGTCCGCCTCTCTTGCGGTCACTGACACGGTACGAGCAAGCATTGCAGCTGGTCGCGATCAGCTTTCATATATTTGCCCGGCGCAGGCTCGCCGAAGATTGCGTGGTCAATGGCGTAATCCTGACCCCGCGAGAATTCGAATGCTTGAAATGGGCGGCGGACGGCAAGTCGGCCTGGGATATCAGCCAGATTCTCAGCGTCTCGAAACGAACCGTGACCTTCCATCTGGAAAACGCCAAGGCAAAACTTGGCGTGCGAACCATCAACCAAGCCGTAGCACGGCTGGCTTCTTCCCGACATTCGAGATCCTGATTCCTTTCTGCGGATACCTGTAAAGGTCTACAGGCTGCATGATTGTCGGCTTTGCTCTTCGATGGCGGGACCACATCCTGCACGGAGGCGACAAATGATGCAGCTAATCACACCTGAGCTCTACGATGAGTTTTCAAGCGAGCTCAAAGAAATGTACGGACTGAGGCATCGCGTTTTCAAGGAAAGGCTGGATTGGGATGTTCAGACCGAAGAGGAACTGGAAACAGACGCATATGACGGGCTGAGGCCCGTCTATCTCCTTCTCAAAGGATCCGACTGGCGCATTCGCGGTTGCGTCCGTTTTTTGCCGACGACGGGACCGACAATGTTGCGCGACACGTTTCCGATGCTGCTTGGCGAGACCGCGGCGCCAGCGAGTGCCCGCATTTGGGAGAGCAGTCGTTTCGCACTCGATCTCCCTGCATCAACGCCCAAGGCTGGAGGGCTGGCCCAAGCAACCTACGAGCTATTCGCGGGCATGATCGAATTCGGCTTGTCGAACGAACTCACTCGGATCGTGACAGTGACCGATACGCGCATGGAACGGATCCTGCGTCTTGCAACTTGGCCGTTGGCGCGCATCGGGCATCCCAAGGCGGTGGGCAACACGGAGGCGGTCGCCGGCTTTCTCGAGGTTTCGCACGCTAGCCTCATGCGCATCCGCTGGAGGGGACGTTTGAACGGACCTGTATTATGGCAGCCGGTTCTCGGCCTGTCGGCATACGCTTAAGATCTTCCCACGCTTGAAGGCGTCATCGCGCTGCCGTTGGCCAAAGGCGTTTCAGAAGCTCACATGAGGCCTCTATCGACGGTCCGGGGGGTCCATATTGCGGCGAAGGCTGGCGGCTCCAGCAAGGGAGCGGTGCGCAACAGGAAGCTGACCTCAATCACCGCCCGCGCGCTTTCCAACGGAGCTACTAAAGGAATCAGCCTTACGGCTTTGATACCTACGTGAAGCGATGCAGCGCGCCACTGCGCGATGACGAGGAGGGGGCATCGCCGGCCGGGCCGGTCAAGCGGCCCGTGAAGGTGGAAAATCTTCTGCCCAGTCCGCGAGCGGACCGAGAAGGTCCCCCACCTTCCGCACCACGCCACTTGACAGTCCCGCCCGCCGCAGTGGGGCGGGCTCTCGCCATCCCCCCGGAAAGACCGGGGAGGCTTCGCTCGAAAGGGCTTTCCCGTCGGGAAACACACACTCAGGACACAGACCATGACCGAACTCGCAAACTTCATCCCCCTCAACGAGGACGGCACCTATCTCGATGGCGTCGTGCGCTGGCGTCTGTGCTAATCGAAACCACGTTCTTCCACAGGTGCAATCTTGCTTCTGTGAAATAAAATCACCTCGTACGAGCTTCCATATTCCGTCTTCACTCCATCCAAGCCGTATCTCTGCGCCAAGGGAGCCCATGCGCCTAGTTCATCGGGGAACACTTGATTACCCTGCTCGTCCATGACCGCTAATTTCAGGGGCTCTTTCGCCTCGACAACAAAGTACTTTCCAGAACTACCTGCATAGCCGCGTGCCGTGTTTACATCGTTTTCTGAGGTCATCCAAATTGCGTCGCCCGTGTGCCCGCTTTGCCCGCGACCGCCCCACACCCCATCCCTGTTAGCGTGGTTGAACTTTGTTCCCGCCGGAAGTTCTTCCATCTTCTTCCTCTCCCAACCAACTGAGGCTGCCTGATCTATGTGGTGAACGGTTTGTCCCTTGCCCTTAGCCGAAACCTGACTACTCGGTACGAGGACGATCACGGTCGCAGCAAGGATCATCCCCTTCCAGAAAGACGGGGGATGCACTCGATGAATCGGGATGGCCGCGGTGGCGGTCTCTTTCGGTGAGGATCTCATGTAAGGATTTCCTTGTGCTCGTTTGTGAATTGTCCGCCATCGCATCCATTTCGCGATCGTCAAGTCGAATGGAGTTGCCGTCAGGTCTGATGACCCGGCGGCGGTCTTCGCTGGCGGGTATGCCATGAGCGCGGCGAAGATCAGGCCGCCGGCCAGTTGTATCCAGTCAATGCTGGCGCCTGAAATAGCGATAGCAGGTTCCTGCGGCACCGGGCTGGCGGCCGGCCAAGCCAGTCCATCCGTAAAGCTCTGAGTAGCGGCAAGTTCCTTATGCAGATCAACCCGCTTGGGCCATTCGGGGTCATGCAGGCAGGCGAAATTCACGATCGAAGAGGCCTCGGGCATTCGGAAGGCAAGTGCATGTGACAGATGACGTATCCCGAGATAATTCACGCGTGCGACAATGTCCCGATCCAGCGTGCCCGAGACGCCTGCGGCATTGACGAGGCCGTCGATGCGTTCGGGGAACTGGGTAAGCGCTGCATCAATTTCTTCGGGAGAATCCTGATCGATGCGAAAGAACGCGTCCAGCATCACGACGGGATCCTCCAGATCGACTCCAATAAGACGCACGCCTTCGCACCGGGCGAGACGGGCGACTTCGGCGCCGACCCCGGAGCAGACACCGGTTACGACAACGGTTTTACCGGCAAGCTTCAACGGCTTCTCCATCTTTTCGCAAAGGACGGCGCTCTCGAATGTCTGATCAGGTCGCGGCGTCCTTGACCGCCGACGCCGATTGGTTGAACTCCTCGATGCCGCCTCAGACTCCCGGGCGTGCCGTTGCCCGACTCGGACGTTTCGTGCCTCAGCGATTGAAGCAGCGATACGGGCCGATGCACCGCAGGTGCTGTCGCTTATGTCGGTTCGGGTACGATCGACAAAACTGATTCTATGCATGGTGTTCATCCATACCGTAGATGCAAAGCGCCCGTCGGCTTGGACGGTTCAAGCGCAAAAGCCATGCCAACTGACAGAGCGCTTCGGCCTGGCTTGCTAAGGTATGGTTTGGCGCAGCCGGTGCCACCGAGAGACCTTCGGCCCTCGATCGCGAATGCGATACCCTCCTTTGCGGATGTCAGAAGCTGGAGAATAGAGTCCCCGCCTAATGGCCGCTCATGCTGAAGCGGTGGCCAAGATTCTCCTGAATTGCCCCTGACCGATAGTGAGTCGATTCCCTTACCTGGGCTGACAATGGGTTACGCAATTCAGGCCAGGCAACCAATCAGGCATGTCGAACTCGCGCGTTAAGGCCGTAGAGCGCAGCCGCAAACGCCAATATTGCTCAAGCCCTGCTACAACTTTGCAGCCGCCCGTCTATTCCGGTCGTCCGAAGAACTCTTTCCTGTGGCGAGCTGACAACAGACGCAACCCGGCGAGATTTCTCGCGACACGGAAGGGGCGCTTCAGAGCGCTTCTGCTTACGAAATACATCTGCATGAGGCTCGGAGTCTTATTGTGCGACCCCTGGTGTGCAACACGGTACACAGCGGCCCGGAACGGGAGGCAATTCAAGGGAGTTCCGCGCTTGGCCAGAGCTGGTGCTATACGGACGTGGCTGCCAAGCGTATCTTTGATCCATTCGATGGGGGCATCTTCGATTTTTGCCGGCAGCCCGTACAGATCCGAACGAATGATCAGCGATGTTCCGCAATAGTGACTGAACTGGTCACGACAGAGCAGAACATTGCCGCCATCGTCCCAGCGATACCCCTTGTCAATCCTCCAGCCGTTTTCGTTCGGATGCTTAGAAGCATACTGCACGATACGAGAGCTTACCAAATCGTCGTCGTCAACGATCATGAAGAAGCGGCTGCCAGCGGCATTGAGCATGCCGGCAAGAACACGGCGGCCTTTGTCGGCGCGGAATGAATCCAGAAAGTCGTTCTCAGTTGCATCGCCTCGCTCATGAATGTCGTTCGGTGGAAAGCTCACCCGGACCACCGAGAACTTATCGGGCATGACAGGAAGATCGGCCCCGTCATTGGCAACCACTATGCCTCGCCAATCGGGGTTGGTTTGATTGGCAATGGATGTGACGGTTTGGGCGAGGTTCCTCTTCAGGAGGCCCCAATCACGCGCGTTATCCTGATGCCTGACAGGAACAATGAACGTTACGGCAGTCATGACAGTCTCCAGTCTTTGACTGTGCCAACCGCCTGTTCTCTTGCCCATCTAATGCCGTCGTCATTCGACATTGCCTTGTAGGATAGATCGGTACCCCCTGAAAAAGCGTTCATGAACCGGCGAATTTTTCCGTAGTTGTTGTCCAGCACCGCGTGGGGGCGCCCTATGAGAATCGAACAGATGTGCACATGCAGGCGATCCGTAAGGATGGCCTTGCCACGGGAAATCTGCCGGATGCCGCGTCGAAAGCGGTTGTTGGCCGCGGCATTCAGTTTGCGCAACCGCACTTCTGAGGGGCTGAGGTGCAGCAACGCAGATGCCGCACCGAGCGCTTTTGCAACGCCCACCCTCGAGTGGCGCTCGGTGATCCAGTCCTCCCTTGGGATATGGGGATAGACAGAGAAATCGACCGCTCCGACCTGCTCCTTGTCCTGGCGAAGCATCGCGAGCACCGGGAAGCGGGGCGCATCAGGCTGCACACTGCCGATGCAAAAAGCCATGTCGGGGCAGAGATGCACCTGGCAATCGAACTTTTCCCGGGCGAACAGAAGGGATTCCTCGTCGCGCACCAGCAGCACGAAGTTCTTATGTCGGCCAATGGCGCGTCTGCTTTGCTCAAGCCGTTCCGGAGAGCTGTAATGGATCGATTGCGGAAACTGGACGATCTGCCGGTCGGGAAACAACTCCAGTATATGTTCCCGGAAGTCCTGGTGAGATACCCATAAGTCGCCGAAATTGCCGCCCCCATGGATAAATATGGGCCCACTCGGAGCCGTCCCCTTGAGTTCATCATGGGAAAAATCGTCCGTCGTGCAGACATAGGAAGGCCGCTTTGCGTAACGATCCTTCAAATAGGCAATCCCAGCCATATTGCCGAGTCGCCACAGTTCTTGATGTCGGGAAAATCCAGTATCGCTATCGGCTCATCGGGCCTGACGAACATCTTTAGGCAATCATGCGTTATGTCCTGCAGCGCAGCAATCAGTTCTAGTTCCTGAGCACCTGGCATCGTACCTCTCTTTTGAATTGACGAGCTGGAGATCACGCGTGGCTGACTTTGGACAGCACCTTGAAAGCGAGCTTTCTCACTTCGGTTTCCGGCCCATCCGGACGGCCCATAACGATCCAGAGAAAGAGACTGAAACCGCAATAGAGAGTTCCGCCGAGGCAGATGAGGACGGCGAGTTGGAGAACCAAGCCGGTCTGCGTGGTCTGAGCGCCAATGCAATGATCGGCGAGCGTTACACCTGCGGCCAGAACGGCCGAGCTGGCGAGCGCCCTGAAATTCGCCAACAACTGCGCCCTGACCGAGACATTGATGAGCCGCTCCACCACCACCATGTTGACGACAGCGCTGAACAGACCGGTGAGCACCCGGCTGAATATCAGCCCCGGAAGCCCCCAGCACCCCAAACCGATCGAAATCACCGGTATGCGGACAAGAAGCATCTGTGTATCACGCACGAACAGGGTCCGGGTCTGCCCCAGGCTGCAGCCCCATTCTGTCGGTGTCCTCTATGCCCAACTGCTCGGCACCGCGCCTGTCTCGCCATGGATGCGATCAAAGCTTCCTCGCGCTAGAACGGCGTGACTTGCGTGGGACCCGCCAACGCACCTCTCGCCAAGTCTCAGCACCACGGAGTTCCGGAATTTCCGGCCCGAGTCGCTGCTCGCGGACTTTGTCATCGCGTGTCTTCAATCGCGCGACCTCGTCTGGCCGCGAGCAGCACGCCACGCTGATTTTCGACATTTGCTGGAGCGTCCCGTTGCTTAAAGATAATCTTTGCGGATTCCGTTCAGCACCTCACCAAAGCGACTTTTCAAGCCGTCGAGCGAGCCATCGGGACTAAGCTGCGGTTCCCCGCGGCTGCTTCCCACAACCAGCTTGTGCACACCGCGCGGAAGCAGGCCCGAATTCAGGACCGTGCCGACGCCCACGAGCATTGTTTGTTGGTGCACCTCCCGGAATCCAGGCAACAGAAAGTCCCATAGCCAGAGATTGAGGTCGTCACCAAATTGCCGTGGCTCGATTCCCAATGATATGGAGTCATTTCGCCTCCGCAAACTTAGCTGTCCCGAGTTCCCTCAGTGTCAGCAGCAACTCAGGGTCACGCCACGCCCAACGCGCGAGCAGGCCGACGTTTGGCACTTTGCCGCGACGAAGAAGTCCGGCCTGGCTCCAAAGCGCCTGGCGACGCGCTCTGCCCTTGGAGGGTGGCGATTGACTCAACTTCCTCTGGCCGTCAGGCAAAGCAAGCTTCGAGCGCGTCGAGCGCTGCCCAGGTGTTGAATTGCTGCTGCAGGAAGCGGCGCGATGTGCGGTCGATGCGGTGAAAGATATTGACGCCCAAGCCGCGCACGACGCCCGGATCACCGCAGAGCAGGCTGCGCCGAGAGGCGAGGATTGTATCGCAGAAGAAAAGCACGTCCTCTGCGGCGCGCCGAAGAGTGGCGTCGAAACGGATTTTTTTGAAGATGGTACGGCCGATCACCATTCCAGAAAGATGGAGAAAGCTCCAGTCCTTCAGCATTGCGCTTGCAAGGTCAGGAACTTCGATGACAAGCGGCTGCTCCCCCAATCGAATCACCCGTCCGCCCCTGCAAGTTCGGATATTGCGAGGTGGTAATAGAACTCTTCGCTCGCTTGAATTGAGGCCCAGTAACAGTCCCCTCCGAAGCACAACATGCTCTCAAAAGCGTTGTGCAGATGATGTGGCAGCCAGGTGTCGTCTGAATCGAGGAAAGCGACGAGACGCGTCGAAGGCGAAACGTTCTCAAGCCCGGTGTTGCGAGCGCCACCAGGGCCGGCGTTGGCCTGCCTTATGACCGTGATGCGCGACCTCTGATCGGCGTCAAGCGCTTCCAGCTCGACCTCAGCCGGAAGAGGGGACTCATCGTCGATAACCAGAACCTCAAAGCCCGTATAAGTCTGCTCAAATACGCTCTGTAGCGAACGGCGAAGAATCCCCGCTTTTTTCTGATAAAAAGGGATGACGATTGTGAAAGAGGCCAATTCTCATCCATGCCTTCGGGAGGTCTGTGCGAGGCCCGAGTAACGCATTCGGCAATGGTTGGCCAAAGTGATTGTATGGATGATGATCATCCATGGCGTGGATAGGCCGTCTGCGGCGAGCGTGGCGTCATCTATGGCACCAATCAGCTCGGGTCTCGGGCGCACTCTCGTTTGCCCGTTCCCGTTGGCCCGGGGCGGCTGCTTCGACATGGCTAGCAGGCCAGCAGGAACACCGAATCCAGGGTTGAGCAAGCCGAACTACTGCCCCGGAACGTCGGCGGTGATCAGCCCCACTGGGTGGCGCGGGCATGGTCGGCGCAGTCGATCAGACCATGTTGCGGCGGTCAGTTTGTTACGACTTGATCGGACCCGGTTGAGCCACCATATACCGCCTCCGGCCGCTGGTCTTAGGTGCCTCATGCACCAGACCTCCAGGCTGAATTGAGTCAATTCATTTGACTGTCCGGGTCCAGAGGAACTCTCCCGAGGTGCCGGGCATCTTTGCTCTTCTTCGAGGTGTTTATGAAAGATTCACGCATTCCCGAGCCGGTGTTGACGGCCATGTCGGCGGGGACCCACATCACCCGTGCTTATCGTGAGCACCTTGGATATTCCGTCGAGGACCTGGCAGTGGCGTGCGGGCTTGCCGCTGAGGAAATCCTGAACATTGAGTCCGGTCTGAGATACAACAAGGGTTATAGGGACCGGATCGCAAAATCGCTGTCCCTACCCGCCGGAATTCTTGAGACGGAGGCGGACATATTGGACGCTGCCTGATCGGTGGAAGGCCGGTTTCCCGTTGGTTGCCGGGAAACAGGTCTCTCGTTTTCGCATTGTTGGAACCCAGCGTTTGCGCCACAGGTCCGTTTGCCCAGGATATCACCAACGCGAGCAGCAGGTGCCATACGCGCCCGGAGAGCCTAGCTCGGGCGCCGCTCGCGGCGCGTTCGGGGGGAATGCAGGATCACACATGCATTCCAGTCACGCTAACTGCCAAGCAGATGACCGGCATTTCGTAGGGCGGCGAGGAAGGGGCCGGCATGGACGGTGATATCGATCTTTGCCTGCGTTGAGAGGGGCATGCTTGTCCAGTTCTCCAAAGGCGCCATCAGATCTGAGAACGTGTCATTCACCATGCAATAGTGGGTAAGAAGGCCCTGCCTGTCCAACGCGACCACGCCAGTTTGTTCGCCTCGATACCGGATTGCCGCGATTCGCTGCACCTGCGGGTCATCGTCGACCCGCACGTCGAAAACCAATGTACCCTGGCTCCTCGCGGCTATCTCCGCGGCTCTTTCGCTGAAACTTGATGAGAGAGAGCGGACGCTTTCGACCGCCATCTGGAAAATCGCCCAATCCAGTTCCTGCGAGGCCATGTCGGCAATTGCGCGTAGTAGAGGGGTGATTGCAACGACGCATGCGGCTTGTTCACAGATGTCGGCTGACGACCGATCCTAACCGGGGTTCTGCCGCCCATCGTGCTGTCCGATTCGGACTGATGCTGAAGCGAGGGGGCACGCCCACTGAACTACCTCTCGGCACCACGCTCACTCCCTTGCTCTTGTTAGGCAGCGCGTGGCCTCCGCAGCCTCCGCTCTCCCACGAGTACGGGAATTCTTCCCAAGCCATATCGCGAGGCTTCGCATTTGTGATTCTAAGCGTATGCCCGGGTTTGAACATTGACCTAAGGAGGCTGCGCGGTGTCGCGACCCAGCCGCACCCTCGGCGAGTCAGCGCCACAGGGTTCACAAAGTTGACTGGCTGGGCTAGGGGGAGCGCAGAGAAATCTCCGGTCGCAGCCTTACCCGGTCAAAACAAGGATACCACGATGAAGACTCTCGTCATCTGCTCCGGCGGATTGGACTCCGTTTCCCTTGCCCACAAAGTGGCAGCGGAGCACGAACTTGTCGGGCTGCTGTCCTTCGACTACGGCCAGCGGCACAGCAAAGAACTGAAATTCGCCGCGATGTGCGCGCAGCGATTGGACATTGCGCATCAGATCATCGACATCCGCCAAATCGGCCGCGGCCTTTGCGGCTCCGCGCTCACCGATGGTGTCGACGTGCCGGACGGCCACTACGCCGAAGACACCATGAAGATCACGGTGGTGCCGAACCGAAACGCCATCATGCTGGCCATCGCCTTCGGACTCGCCGCCGCGCAGCAGCTCGAAGCAGTGGGGATGGCCGCTCACGGCGGAGACCATTTCATCTATCCAGACTGCCGTCCGGCCTTCATCGAGGCTTTCCAGACGATGCAGAACCGAGCGCTCGACGGAGACGCGCAGATCCGTCTTTATACGCCTTATGTGAACCTCACCAAGGCGGACATCGTCGGCGATGGAGCAAGGCACGGGACCCCATTTGCGCAGACCTGGTCCTGCTACAAGGGCGGCGAACGTCACTGCGGACGGTGCGGGACCTGCGTCGAGCGGCGCGAAGCGTTTCATCTGGCGCAGCACGCCGACCCGACCGACTATGAGGACACCGATTTCTGGCTTGAGGCGCTGCGGAGGCGGAGCGCCTGATGTTCCGCATTACCAAGGAATTCCACTTCTCGGCCTCGCATCAGCTCACCTCCTTGCCACCCGAGCACCAGTGCGCGCGACTGCACGGGCATAACTACATCGTCGTAGTGGAGCTCTCGGCCAAGGAGCTGAACTCGCACGGCTTTGTGCGCGACTATCACGATCTGGCGCCGCTCAAACACTATATCGACGAGAGCTTGGACCACCGGCACCTCAACGACGCGCTCGCGCATGAGCAGGTCACAGCGGAATACCTGGCCAGGCATTTCTATGAATGGTGCAAGGCACGGCTGCCGGAAACCGCCGCCGTGAGGGTGAGCGAAACCCCTAAAACCTGGGCGGAGTACCGGCCGTGACCGACACGCGGCCCGCAATCCGGGTCAGCGAGATATTCGGGCCGACGATCCAGGGCGAGGGCGTGCTCATCGGTTTGCCGACCGTCTTCATCAGAACCGGCGGGTGTGACTACCGCTGTTCCTGGTGCGACAGCCTCCATGCGGTTGACAACCAATTCCGCGATGAATGGAAGATGATGCCAGTGGACGCGGTGTGGCAAAACGTGGTTGCGCTTTCCGGCGCCCGGCCAGTTATGGTGTCCCTGTCGGGCGGCAACCCCGCCATTCAGCCCTTCGGCGGCCTGATCGAGCGGGGCCATGCTGAAGGTTACCGCTTCGCGCTGGAAACCCAAGCTTCGGTGGCCAAGGACTGGTTTGCCGAGCTTGACGTACTGGTCCTCAGCCCAAAGCCGCCGTCGAGCGAAATGAGGACCGATTGGGTTGCATTCGAGGCTTGCATCGAAGCGGCGCGGGAGAAGCCGCAAGTCGTGCTCAAGCTCGTCGTTTTCGACGAGAGTGACTACGCCTTCGCCAAAGACGCCGCCGCCCGATTTCCACGTCTCCCGGTCTATCTGCAACCCGGCAATCACACGCCACCGCGCCGTGGCGAGGAAGACGCAGCTGTCGACCTTGCCGGAATCATGAGGCGCATGGAGTGGCTGATCGAAAAGGTGACGCGAGACAGATGGTTCGAAGCCCGCGTATTGCCGCAGCTGCATGTTCTGCTCTGGGGTAACAAGAGGGCCGTCTAGGTCTCGCTCGCCGGTGTGGGAACTGCACCAATCTTATCCTCGGCCAGAATCTGGCGCCGTCAGCGCCGGACGGAACTAGAGCCCGTGCGCCTGTCGCGCCGCTGCTATGGCTTGGGTAAGCCCCCTCACGCCGACGTCAGCACCTTCTGGACCGCAGAAGGTGAACACCGGGCCTCTTTGGCTGCCTCACAGACCGTCCCTCGGCCTTCAGGGCCTTGATCAGGTCATGGTCTAGCGTCACCGGCCTGCCGGTCTTCCACGGCTCGCTTCAGCTATTTGACCGGGCCGCCTTGTGAGGCTGACGCGGCGCCAATCTTTACGGGCCTCTACGATGCGGCAGGCAACAAGGTCTACCGCTTAGTTGAGCGTCGGCCAGTTGGCTTTGTTTGGCGCACCCAGAGGTTGACCACTTTGTGCTACGCAAGCTCTGACGCCGCAACTTAACCTTTGGTTTTTCGTGGGTCTGCACCGTAGGTGCGTTCCTCGCGAATTGTTCCCTTTGCCTTGTGCAAAACCGCTTGGGCGAGGCCGCCAGCCTTATGAACAGCGCGACCTGCGGCCGTTGCGGCGGCCTCAGATGCTTTCTGGGTCTTGTGATCGGATACGGTGTTTCCGCCTTGCGTCACCTTCCAACCGCTCTTTGACGGCGACGAGTGAAATACAGTTCGTTTTGCCATTCGCATACTCCCATAGATGAACCGGCAAGCGCCGGAGTTTCGCGTGCGTAAACGTACGCACGCCAGAGCCGACTGCGGTGGAGTTATTTGTGGAAGACTAGTGTAAGAGGTTACTTCTTAGGTGGCTTGGGCGGTGGCGGCGGCGCAGGCTTGGGTGGCGGTGGCGGAGAAGGTCTGGGGGCCTCGTGCCTAACACCTTTGCGTTCTCCCGGCGGTTTCTCAGGTTGAAATTCGAAAGATGGAATCATGGCTTCCTCACTTAGTTCTCGCCTCGAAAAGGCAGACAACGATACGCTAAAGGAAATCTTGCGGGAAGCTGAGAGCCGACTTGATGCACAACTAACAATGGCTTTGGCAGCAGATTTGAGGGCGATGACGTTGCTCGGTTTCATGGTTGCGGTTGTCGCCGTAGTCGTCGCTGGCACGCTTGCTATCTATAAGTCCGAACACGTCGACATCTTCTTTGGTGCCGTTGGACTATTTGCGACGTTTGGGATGTCGGTTTCATCCTTTTACGCTTTTGAGGCGGCCAAGCCGATAGACTTTGATGCTGTGGGCAATTATCCCTCCGGCTGGGCATCTGATGCAGAAAGTGGGAAGCCGCTCCACATCGCCCTAGCTGAAGTCTGCGCCCATTACGATGAGATGCTGAAATCCAACAAGGCTGCCATGAAGAGCAGTAGCGAACACTTGCTGTGGTCCTCGCAAGTCGCACTAGGAACGATGTTTGTGTCCGCCTTTTTGGTGGCATGTCGTATCTTGCACCTGTTTCCCTACTGAAGGAGGGGAGGGCTGGGTACGATCTTGATGAACTAGATGCGACGAGAAGCGCGCAAGACCTAATCCGAAAGTTATGTTTGGAAAGGTAGGATCTGGCCCACGGTGTAGGGTGGTCGGATATCTAGGGCCGATGGTCCTAAGGACCGGTGGTGGCTGCAAAAAGCGTTGAGCAATTGCGGCTTTCCGGGACGCTTGCCAAGAATCCGGATACGTCAATCACTTCGAGCCGCCCGACGATCGGCCGATCGGTGAGCCATACGAATGGCTGTCGGCGCCAGGGCAAGCGGCCTGGAAAGAGATGGCGCCGACTTTGCTGCGGTATTGCCGCCGCGGGATTGTCGGTCTTACCGCGCTACTAGTTGGGAAAATGCGCAGCGGAGATCTGGGTGTTGCGGGCCTGAGAGCGCTCAACCAATGCCTGGGCTCACTTGGAGCCACGCCGGCGTCGTTCCCAAAGGTAGGTTGGGCGCCGCCTTCGGATGACCACGACGATTCTGCAGCCGAGTACTTTCGATAGGCGCGTTCAAGGGAGAATGTTCGGCGGCTCAACGTCAACGCAGCCATAGGCGCGGTCCGTCGCCAAGCCGCCTTCCTGCCTATATTCTGCCTTGAAGCAAAAGCGAAATGACTTCGGCTTCACGTCAGTTCTCCACCCACATCTAAAGGGTATGACCAGTTCATGCGGCACAGCGTTCATCCCGCATCCCTTCACACGGTGCGGGATTGCAAATTTCTTTGTTCGCCCGCCTTGTTTGACTGCCTCGATGATAGACCCAATCACACCGGTCAGGTCGTCATGATCGGTAAACACGATTACATCGTCCGGGTATTGAAACGACAACTCATGGACAAGCAACGCTCGTCTGTTGTGGTTCAGAATCTCGAATTTTAGGCTAGCCTGCCGTGAATACTCAACATACTCAGCCTGGTAGACGCCAAACGTAGGATTCACCTCACCAAGCACGGCGTCAGCTTGCCGTTTGGCTTGTGCGGCCGACAGCCATGCTAGCAGGGCGGAGATCAAAGAAACAGCGACCGCGACAGCGGCAATCCAATCAGAAGTCACCATGCCGAGGGCTTTCTCTATGCGGCTAACCGGGCGTTTTCTTAGGGTCGCGATCGCGGGGGAACGTTCTCTCCTCTTCATATCCGCCGCGCTTTTTCTCAATCCGGACAGAGCCGCCATCTTTCCCAATCGCGCTGGATAGAACGCCGCCAGCGGTGGCATCCGCTTTAGTTTCGAACCGCTTAGTAGCGCGGTCGGCACCATCTTTATGCAGTTTCCAGTCCTGTTTTTTCTTGTCAAACGACAGAGTGTATGTCGGCAGTTTGGTCATAGGATAATCTCCGAGAAGAAAGTGATGGCGGGCCGAAACCCGCCATCGTTAGAGCGTTACGGACACTCAGGAAGCGCCAGCAAATTATCGTTCCACTGGCCATCCGCGTGAGTGCGGACGTATTTCTCGTTGGGGCCATTGACCACAGCGACGTTGGCGCGCTTTCCGCCTACCGATGTGTAGAAAGTATGCGTGCCCGCTTCGATCCATTGGATCACTTGTGATCTCGACCATTTCCCGGTGGAGTTGCCGAGGTTTGTAATAGCCTCGTGCTTGTTCTCACGTGGGACTTTGTTGATGCAAGTTACCTGCACGTCTGCCATTGCAATTGCTCCTTTCGAGCGCTTTGCGGAGCAATTGGGAATGGCAGGGCTTGGGAGGATGTCTGACCATTACGTAGCTCCTGTGGCTTGTCAAAAACGCCTCAGGACGCTAGTTACCGACCTGCTATGGAGCGGACACGCGGTCTTGTTCGTCCACTCGGCACCACAAGACCGTGAGTACGCAACAGACAGAGGCAGACGGCGAATCACCGTCTGCCTCTTTTTTATGCAAAAATGGCATTCCAGTAAATGGCCAGTAACGTTTTGTTAACAATATAGTGACGCTGAGATAGTCAGCTTTGCTGTCGTATCGTCACTACCTCGTGGTCCGCCCAATCCTTTGAACGCGGCGCGCCATCATTTCCTTTTTACAGCAATCCGCAGATGTCAAAATACCCACCGCGCCCGGCGCGATCGACCGCCATGGAGTAAGCAATGGCTGCAAGTAGCGACGACCTGCTAATTAGCATTTCGACCGACCTCTCTACGCTGCAGGCGCGCATCAACGACATGGTCGGTATCGGTGCGAAGGGCCAGCAAGGAGCGGAACGGCGTCCTAGCGGACCAGGGGCGTGAGCTTGAGGCTCTGCGAACGAAATACAGCCCGCTGTTTGCCGCCCAGCAAACATACTTGGGAGTCTCAAAAACATTAAGATGGCGCAGGCGATCGGCGCAATTAGCGCGGATGAGTCCGCAGCTGCCATCGCGCGCGAGAAGGCTTCCTTTGCTGCGAACGTTGTTGCCATCAATACCGTGGCGAGCGCTCACCAAGCGCAATGCGCTCTCCCTTAACGCGTCCGCTGACAACTATCTCTTCTTGCATGCCGAGCTTGGCGTAGCGTTCGCCTTTAACGGTGGGACGGAACCATCGCTCCCGTGGATCGGCCCGTTCTCGGTCGCCAATGCCGTCGCAACCGGCGGCGTCAGCAGCATCGTGCAGGGGCGTTACGGTGCACAATACCAATCCGGCAATTCCGATCATCAAGCAACAGCCGTTCTTCTAGGCCTCCTTGGGCCATGCGCACATGATTTCGGTCCTCTCCCGCGTCCCACATCGGACTTGTATGCTGCACCGGCCGCCCAGTATTGTTGCGAAGGGGCGGGGCCACCGAAATGGAGCCTGAGGACGATCTGAAATCCCGTATCGAGGCTGCATTGGTTCGCGGCCACCTTAGCCAATGGCAGCGCCAGTTCCTCCTCGATATGCGTGACCGATTGGTGAAATACGGCCCGCGCACGCGGTTGAGCGCGAAGCAGTGGGCGAAGCTCTATGAGGCGATAGGACCCGCACATCCAGGCACCTACAAGCCCCCATCGCCGCGTTGGCGACCGCGCCGTTGGCGCAACCCACTCGTTCGGGAGGTTCGATACTTGGCAGGCAGGTTCGTCAGAACCTTTGGGATCGCTCTCGCATTGGTCGTCGGGTCCCTGATCTATTCGTTCGTTGTCAAGGGCGGCCAAATCACTTGGCCAAGCATGCCCTCCTTCGCGAGGTCAGACGCAGCAGGCTACAGGGTGCCACTTGCCAGAACCCAGTTCACCGTAACGGACGGAGATACCATTCGGCTCAACAGTTCCGCGAAGGGGACCCGGCTGGTTGGCTTCAACGCACCCGAAAGCATCGAGCCAAGGTGCGACTCTGAGGGAAACCTCGGGCGTCGAGCGAAGGCACGCCTCAAAGAGTTGGTTGCTGCGGCGAAGCTTGAGCTGAAGATGGTTCCATGTTCCTGCCCGGCAGGCACTGAGGGCACCGACAGGTGCAACTACGGGCGAAGTTGCGGCTCACTCTTTGCCGATGGCCAAGATGTGGGCGACATATTGGTGTCAGAGGGGCTGGCCGTCCCGTTCGCCTGCGGCTCTACAAGCTGTCCGCCAACGCCCCGCCCTTGGTGCGGATAGGATAAGACGCCTTCTCGCACAATGGTGTCCCAGCTCTGGCCCTTCCGCAGCATGTCCATGATCGCCTCGCTACGCTCGGCGTCTTCGGGACGGACCTTCATGTGACCCTCGGCCTTTGCCTTGGCGATCCCCTTGAGCCTGCCTGCGCGTCGGTCGTCATAGTACTTGCGGACAATGGCCGCGAGCATGTCGACCAGCATCCCGTTGATGGCGTCGAACATGGGTCCGGTGAAGGCGTCCTCGGTCTTCAGCATCATGTGCGAGGTCGGCAAGTCCAGCGCACCTTTGGAAACCCATCATTTGGCGTTGGCAATTTTTAGGAAACCCATGTGAATTACCCTGATCTTCCGTATCGTGGGCTCGGGGAGCGTATTTTTGGACAAGCTTCAAGTCATGCTATCGAAGGGCTACTTTCCAAAAGAGCTGCCGCCCCCTTTATAACCGAGGATTTCGGCGAGTATGCGCGGGAATTGTTGGCGATATGGGCCGCGAGCGGCCCGCTGAAGCCCAGCCATGCAAAGCATCAGAAATTTTGGGAGATAAGCGAGACTGAACCCGAACTCTACTCGACGCCAAAAGCGAAGAACGAGCGTCGACAACTGCACATTACAAACCCAGTGCCCCAGCTTCTGCTCGCTTCGGTTATGACAAGGAACTGGGCGACTATATCTCGCTGGCTGGACCGGCAGCGATTTAGCTTCTCCAGAACCATGATCTCATCCAAATCGTACAGGGCGATTGAGGAGCCCGACTTCAAGAGCAACGCGGTGCACAAACAACTCATTCGAGCTACCTACGATGTAGAGGTCAAATCAGACGTTCTTCGCTTCTATCCATCCATATACACCCACTCGGTGCTTTGGGCGGCCTATGGTAAGGAACGGGTCAAGAAAAACCGCAAGAAGTATAACGACAGCTTGGGTGATCGAATCGACGTACTTCTCCGTAAATGTAATCGAGGTCAGTCCGTGGGCATCCCGATAGGGCCCGATACATCCCGTATAGTCGCGGATATTCTCTCAGGCTACATCGACAGCAGACCGATGCTGAGGACCGGTCTTCAGCGCGGCGCAGCCGATCGCCTGCAGGATGATTGGGTAATAGGAACTGAAACTGTTGGTGATGCAGAACGACTGCTTTCTGCGTTACGGACGACCTACCTTGAGGTAGGTTTAGAAATTCACGGAGGAAAGACATCAGTTATCGGTAAGACCGTATGTCCGCTTCTGCCGGTGAGGTGGCTCACCCTACACTGCGCGTCCGAGGGTTGCTCGGGCGGTCCG